>JARGGF010000470.1 GCA_029210905.1 Bacteroidales bacterium
ATGTATTTAAAATACAATTAATCTAATTTAGAGATAAAACTCTCCGAAGCTTTAGCGTAGGAGAGCTTCGCTTTTATCACCGTGCAAGCTTCGAAGAGCTTCGGTGGACGCAGTCCACTTGAAATTCAGGGAATGTATTTAAAATACAATTAATCTAATTTAGAGATAAAATTCTCCGAAGCTTTAGCGTAGGAGAGCTTCGCTTTTATAACAGAGCAAGCTTCGAAGAGCTTCGGTGGACAAAGTCCAACATTCAAGCATCTGAAATAATTAACTGAAAATCAGCAATCATGTGGTACGTCCACATCCTAAGGTGCTCTAATGCAACCTATTACACCGGTTGCACCAATAATCTTGAGGAGCGTTTGGGAAGACATTCCAAAGGTCAGGTTCATTACACCAAAGATAAATTACCTATTGAACTAATCACCTATATTGCTTTTTCAGACAAATATAAAGCCTACGAATTTGAAAAGTATCTAAAATCAGGCTCTGGAATAGCTTTTAGGAATAAGAGATTGCTGTAAACCATTAAATTAAACCATCCTCCTTGCATCAAAAGTTTTCTTTTCGAAAACTTTTACTAATTTTGTTGCAACGCAGTAAAAGTAAGTTATGCGAAAAATTCTTGAGACACAAGCACAGCTTAAAAAGGCAATTAAAAGGTTAGAATTTCTTACAGATAAGGAGGAAATCAGCAGCATTTCTGACCTTGAAGAAATGGAAATTGAATATTTAAGTGTTCTCATTGAAGAATTTGAGGAAAAGCACTCACCTATTGAGCCTCCGAATCCGGTGGAATATTTAAAATATATTTTGGAACACAAAAATATGAAACAACAAGATTTGGCTAATCTATTGGGCATTAGCAAAGGAACACTCTCAAATATTCTTAATTATCGTAAAAAATTAAGCATTGAGATGATTCGTGCTTTACATAAACATCTTGGAATTTCCTACGATATCTTAATGGAGGATTATGAATTACAACTCTAAAACAATAAATATTTGTAACAAAGAGGAGGTGATTTTACAATAAACTTGTAACAAAGAGGGGGCAACTTTCAATTTGCTACCTTTGTTAGATTTTTTAAGTAGTTGTTAAAGTCATCGCATTCCGGATATATTTCTTGTGAGCGATTTTTTAGGTAGGGATATCCATTTTTCAGTTGGGATAATGCTTTTGTTCCAGCCCTATCATTGTCCAAATATGCATTTATTTTTTGAAACTTTGCTAATAATGGCTGTACATCTGAAAGAAATGTTAATGAATTCAGAATTATAGTATCGTTGTTTGGAATTTGCAGATCGTAATAAGTGAGTGCTGAAAGAAAATCAAAAAAGCCTTCGAAAAGGTTTATTGTGGTTTTATTTTGACCTTTGATTAGTGTGTAATATTTGGGACTTGATGAGCCTTTGAAGTATTTGCTTCGTAGTTCATAGCCTCCTTTATTGTTTTTGAAACCCAAAGCAAAGTAATGGGTGGTTCCTACGCTGAAAGATACTTCTTTAAGATATAGCATTGCAATGCTGATTGGGATTTTGCGAGTTTCAAGATATTGAATTAGTGCAGTGTGCTGAATCGGCTTTATCTCTTTTATAATTAGCTTATTGTCAAATGTTTGATTCAGATTTAAAATATTGACATGAGATAAATTGAGACTTTCTAAAATGCTTAAAGCTGTTCATGAGTTTTTCTACACATGAACCACGAAGTGCTCAGCGCAGCTAATCTAAATGCCGGAACCGGAGCAAAGCGGAGATCACTGAAAGTAGACCCCGATTTAGTTCAGCTTAATTTTGGGCTACCAAACTTTAGCTGAACTAAGCCAAAGGCGATTTCACAGCTTGCCCCGAGCATCGGGGACCGCACGGGAATAACTTAATCGCAATCGTAGATTGGAAAAATTTATTGAACGGCGAAAGCCCTCACCGCAGGTAATTTTTTGGGTTAAATAGGAATTTAACTGAACATTAGGTATAATCAATTATTTGTTTCGAATTGTGATGCAGTAAGATATTCTTCTAATAAAAGTAATTGTTGCGCCGGTCAAAATTTTTGATGCAGTTTTGTGAATTATTCTGAAATTGTGTTTAAAATCTAATTATTTATTAATGGATAATTCAACTTTCTCCTTTTTTGAAAAGTTTAGCCAGGATAATTTTTGCATGTTATATGATGGAAACATTGTTGATGATGTAACTGATAAAATAATTGATCTAAGTGAGTATCACTTTGAGAATCAGGAAGATTATGACCAGTCAAGAAAAAAAGTATCCTTCCTACTAGCTGAATGTTTCCAGAATATTATTCGACACGGGGGAAGTTCTATTCAGGAAACAAACAAAAAGTCTGAGACAGGTTTTTTTCTTACCCGAAATTTTGACAATACCTACTTCATAACTTCAGGAAATCTGATAAAAAATGAGAAAGTTCATAATTTAAAGGCTCAACTAGAGAAAGTAAATAGCCTGGATAAGGAAAATTTAAAAGCTCTTTACCTTGAAGTATTACAAAATAAAGAATTTTCGGAAAAAGGAGGAGCCGGTCTTGGTCTAATTGAAATAGCCAGAAAGTCCGGTCAAAAAATAGAGTATCTCTTTGTTGATTATAATGATGACTTTTCCATATTCTATAGTCAGGTGATGCTAAAACCCAAAAATCAATTTATAGAAAATAGCGGATACCATATCATCCAGTCGATCGAATTTCATCGAAAAATGATGATGGAAAATATATTACTAATCCAAAGAGGAGGTTTTTCACGTAGTTCGGTTTTACCCATTCTGGAAATTCTTAAAAAAAATCTATCGGGCATCTTTCTCCTATCACATCCCAGAAGAGAAGCCTATCATATTCTTGTTGAATTGATTCAAAATATTGGCAAATATGCTGTTGAAGAAATGGGAAAAAAAGCAGGAATTTTCATAATCAGAAAGATTGCCAATAATTTTATAATAAGTGCTGGAAATTACGTTAAAGAAATTCATATTGAACCTTTAAAAAAGCAAATAGATTTTCTGAATAGTCTAAGTGAAAAGGAGCTTAAAGCAAAATACTTAAGCGCCTTAAATGAGGAGGAAAAGCAAATAAGAATTGAGCTTATAGATATAGCGCGACGGTCAAATGCACCCATTCAATATAACTTTACAGAGACAAATTTTGGCAGACACTTTTTCACCATCAGCGTAGAAGTATAGTCTCAGCCTGTCAATTTAGGATTATATCAGGTTACACTTAACTTTTCATTACTAAATTTCTCATATTCCTTTTGCTCCATAATCGTTTTTATTCTGCCAATTGCCTGATAAATATCGCTGTACGAAGTATATAAGGGAGCAATTCCCAAACGAATATTATTAGGTGGCCTAAAATCAGGAATTACAACTTTTTCTCCCTTTTGCGGTTCTATCATAGCCCTGTTAATTCTATAAGCATCAGCATGTTGTATTGAAATATGAGAACCTCTGATTCGTTCATTTTTTGGAGTGGCTACTGTAAATCCTAATGGAATTAGCTCCTGCTCAATCAGCTCCATCATAAAATTAGTTTGTTTGATACTTTTTGCCCTAATTTTGCTAATTCCAGCTTCTATACTTATATCTAAGCCTGGTTCTATGGCAGCCATGGAAATTACATTAGGTGTGCCCACAGCAAACTTATGGATAGTGGGGATAGCTTGATAATTTAGGTCAAAATCAAAAGGCTTTTGATGACTAAACCATGATGTTATCGGATTGGCAAACTTCTCCTGTAAATCTTTTCTAACATACAAGTAGGCAGGTGCTCCGGGTCCTCCATTTAAGTATTTATACGTGCATCCAACTGCCATGTCAGCTCCACTTTTGTTAAGTTCAACTGGCACAGCACCTGCAGCATGAGATAAATCCCAGATAACCAGACTGTTATTCTCATAAGCCAATTTGTTTACCAATTCCATATTGTACATAAAAGCACTTTTGTAGGCAACATGACTCAAAGTAATCAGTGCAGTTTGTTTATCCAATCTCTTTTCTATTTCAGTTTCCTGAATTGTTATTCCATCATCACTTTTGACTAATTCTAAAAAATGATTGTTAAACTGGTGTTTAACTAAACCCTGTATTACATATAAATCAGTCGGAAAATTTAATTCATCAGAAACAATTTTATGTTGCTCTGGCTTTGCATAAAGCGCCGCAAAGGCTAATTTATACAAGTTTAATGAGGTAGAGTCACCCACAAAAATTTCATCTTCCCTGGCTCCTACTATAGTGGCAATCTTTGTTGCAATTCTGGAGGATAAGTCCATCCAGTTTTCATTCCAACTTCTGATTAACCGATTTCCCCACTGCTGCTGCACTATATTAGAAGTAAGCTCAATTGTCTGTTTAGGTAACTTCCCAAGTGAATTTCCATCCAGATAAATCATGTTTTCATCATTAACAAACTGACTTTTATAGTCTCTTAGAAGATCGTTAGTATCTAATTGGAGCGCCTTTTCGTATGTGATTTCCATAATTTTACCTGTATCGGTTTTTTAATATTTCGTTTACCCATAATTGGTGCATTCTACATGAATAGTGCAAGCCATCTTTTGCCAGAAGTGTAGTATCATTCCCAATATTTTGAGTGATTTTGGTAATATCTATAAATGTTACCCCGTTTTTTTTGCATTCTTCCTTTTTTACCTGATTATATTGTTCAATTTCACGTTCTATTTTATTTTTATCCCTACCTTTAGCAAAAGGAGTTTTCCCCCAATCGGGAATAGAAAGTACAAACACATTTTCCACTTTATCCCCAGCAAAATTAATGGCCATTTGCAATAACTCAGCAAACTCCGTTCTATAGTTTTCAACGTCTCTGCCCCT
>JARGGF010000471.1 GCA_029210905.1 Bacteroidales bacterium
CTTTGAACTAAATAGTTATAGAAACCAGTTAAAGTCTTAATTTTCATTTTATTATCATATATCTTTATTTCATTTTCCTTAAAATCTTGTATAATTAAATATTTATTATTTATATAAAATTCACCAAAAAAATCTTCGCCTAATTCAATAAAAATAGAGTCTTCTTTATAAATGGAATTATCCTTTTTGTAATGCAACAGCTTTTCATCTAAAATAAATTTGGTTACTCCTTGTATGATTCTCTTTACTTTATACATATTATTTAGTTAATAAAATTATACAACTTACTATTGATATTGGATATTGCTAATTCAAATAAATCGAATCTATTCCCATTTCCGACACCAAGTAAATTCTCTTTTAAATTAATTGGAATATCTTGAAAAATCTCAAATTTTTTTCTTGAAAGCAACTCCTTAAATGCATCCTTCAAATTAGTTGTACCTAATTTGTCTTTATTAAATACATATTTTAGTTTACTTGGGGCGTCAGTGTTTTTAAGGTAGTTGATAAACTGGTCATATGAGCTCCCTGTTCCCTTAAAAAAATCGCGCTTAAGGTTCCAGGTTTGTAATTCAGCTCTATCGTTCAAGTTTGCAACTTGGACGTCAAACTTACTAAGTTTATTCCCTTCGGTCATAAGATCGGCTCCGCCTAAGTATTGACTTATTTTGTAAAAATAATAATTTGCAGCGTTATTTCAGTAAAAGTAAACTACTGGTATTTAAGATCCAAGTTGCAACTCATGAGCGACAGCGAGTAAACTTGAACCATACAACAGAGCATTATACTTGAGCCATATGGGGCTTTATACCTGGAACATAAGGGGAATCTAAATCATTGTGATTGAGCGTTTGGCGCTCATTTCTCACCTCTAATTATAAAAAGTTCACTAAAATAATAACTTCTCTATTTCCCTAACCAATTGAATCGCTGGCTCGATTAATTCTAAAACATCAGCTTCTGTGTAGCTAATAAAATCATCGTAAACGCCAGTTTGTCTTTTATCAAAAATATCTGAATAAAATTTACCCAAATCCTTATTAATTATACCTGGTTTAATAAAATGTAATCCAAACATCTGCCTTACACCGTTGTGTGTTTGAGCTATTATATTATTTTTAACTAAAAGAGCAATTACCGCATAATAGCAAGCATAATAAAGCCTGTTTACAGCCGTATGCCACAATTGATTTTGAATCAGAATATTAATTTCCTTCAAGGTTTCATTCGAGCGAGTTATCCTGTAAATTACCAACTCCTTTCGATCTTCAACATTCATAAGGTAACTCCTTCTTTAATAATATTGTCATAAAATGGAGTTATACTGTGTTTTTCCTCCCAGTCTTTAAGCGATAAAACCAGTGGACTAATAATTTGCCCTGTTTCAAATTCGATATCATAAAGTGGGTATTTTACCTTTTTTTCGTCCTCTCTGGTTACTTTGTCTTTATTTAAAAGGATAAGAATGTCCATATCGGAATCAAGTCTGTTTTCCCCACGGGCATATGAACCATATAAAATGATTTTTGCACCGGGTTCAGCTAAAAGTATTGATTGCCTAATCCTTGAAATGATATCCTTTTCCTTTTTCATAGTCCAAAATTACAAAAAACTACGGATTTTTTTACCAGCCAATTTAAGACTTTTATTTTAACGAATTATTCCATTAGTCCCAAAATGGGCCCCTCCCGAAAGCTTTTAAGCGTTTAATCTTATAAAAAGCTAAAATTTTAGGCCCGTGTACCAAGCTTTTTAGCGATCCGCTTAGCGGCTATTATTAATTCCAATACAAATTTCTAATTACTAATCGGTCACTGAGCTTGTCGAAGTGCTAATTTCTAATAACCATTTTCACCCAATCATCTCCAAAAACTCATCTTCACTTATGATTTTCAAACCCAATTTTTGAGCTTTCTCAAGTTTTGCTGGTCCCATTTTATCACCAGCCAATAAAAAGTCTGTTTTAGCCGATAACGAGCCGGTATTTTTGCCACCATTGTTATTAATTAAATCTTTTAGCTCATCGCGGGAATATTTTTCAAAAACTCCCGAAATCACAAAGCTTTTTCCTTCTAATATGTTTGATTTAGGAATATTGTCTTCGGCCATTTCAAATTGTAAGCCGATTTGGGTCAGTTTTTCAACCAAATCCTTTCCAACTTCCGATTGAAAATATTGAATTACGCTTTGTGCTATCCGGTCGCCAATTTCTTCAACATCAACCAATTCTTCAAATGTGGCATTTTTTAATTTTTCGAGTGATCCAAAAGCAGATGCAAGTTTTTTAGCCACAGTTTCACCCACAAAACGAATGCCCAGAGCATACAATACTTTCTCGAATGGTACATTTTTAGAAGCTTCAATACCCTTTATGATATTTTCGGCTGATTTTTCGCCCATTCGCTCAAGCGGGGTCAGTTGTTCCTTTTTTAAATCATAAAGCCCGGCAATGTCTTTTATTAAGCCTTTTGAGAACAACAAATCAATGGTCTCCTCCCCCAGCCCATCGATGTTCATGGCTTTGCGGCTGATAAAATGCTGAATTTTTCCTTTTATCTGCGGAGGGCAGCCAAATTCATTTGGGCAGTAATGTTTCGCTTCGCCTTCTACCCGTACCAATGAAGTACCGCATTCCGGACATTCTGTTATATAATTGATATCCTGTGCGCTGGCATCACGAAGAGCTTCATCAACTCCTACAATTTTTGGTATAATTTCTCCGCCCTTTTCAACGTAAACCTGATCGTTTATTTTTAAGCCTAAAAGTTCAATCTGATCGGCATTGTGTAAGGAAGCCCTTTTGACTGTTGTGCCGGCTAAAAATACTGGTTCAAGGTTAGCTACCGGAGTAATTGCACCGGTTCTTCCCACCTGATAATCAACAGATAATAATTTTGTAGACACCCTTTCGGCCTTAAATTTATAGGAAATTGCCCAGCGAGGTGATTTTGAAGTAAATCCTAATTGTTTTTGAAGCGAAAGTGAATCAACTTTTATCACAATCCCGTCTATATCATAGGGCAGATTTCTTCGTTCCTTGTCCCAATATTCAATATATTCAATCACTTTATCAATATTATCGGCCTTTTTAGCATGCTCGGATATTTTAAAGCCCCATTTTTTTGCCAACTGTAAGTTTTCGTAATGTGAATCGGAAGGTAAATTCTCTCCCAACATATAATAAAGATAACAATCCAGCCCCCGCTTAGCCACCAGAGACGAATTTTGCATTTTCAGGGTACCAGCGGCGGCATTTCTTGGATTGGCCATGGGTGCATCCCCTTCTGCAATTTTCTGTTTATTAATTTGTTCGAATACTTTGTGTGGTAAAAATATTTCTCCTCTTATCTCAAATTCCGAAGGATAGTCATTGCCGCTTAAAGTTAAAGGGATACTTTTTATAGTTCTCACATTGGCAGAAACATCGTCACCAAAAACGCCATCGCCACGTGTTACCCCACGAACAAAGTTTCCATTTTCGTAAGTAAGTCCAATCGCTGTTCCATCAAACTTAAGTTCACAAACGTAGGTAGTGGTATCATTTAATAATTTTTGTACCCTTTTATCAAAATCCCGTAATTCTTCTTCGTTATAAGTATTAGATAATGAGAGCATATCATATTTATGCTTCACTTGCAGAAACTCTTCGTTGCGATCGCTGCCCACCCGCAGCGAGGGTGAATTTGCATCGTAAAATTCAGGATAATCTGCCTCGAGCTTTTGCAACTCTTTCATTTTCATATCATAATCATAGTCAGCTATTTCGGGTTGGGCCAGTACATAATATTTATGGTTATGATAAGTTAATTCAACTCTTAGTTTGTCAATGAGTATTTTAGCTTCGTTTTTTTCCATTGTTTAATTTTATTAAATAAGACGCACTGCTGTGCGTTTTTACGTTATAGTTTTTTGTAAAGTTCCGGGCGTAATTTTTTAGTTCGTTCAATGGATTGTTCCATTTGCCACTTTTCTATTTCTTTGGTATTACCAGACAATAATATTTCAGGCACTTTCCATCCTTTATATTCTGCCGGACGGGTATATACAGGCGGTGCCAGCAAATTATCCTGAAAAGAATCGCTTAGCGCAGAGGTTTCATCTGAAATAACCCCAGGAATCAAGCGGATTACACTATCAGCAATAACAGCGGCTGCCAGTTCTCCCCCGGTCATTACAAAATTTCCGATAGAAATCTCACGGGTAATCAAATGTTCACGGATACGGTGATCAATTCCTTTATAATGTCCACACAAAATAATAACATTTTGCATTACAGAAAGTTGATTGGCCATAGGCTGGTCGAAAATTTCACCGTCCGGGGAAGTGTATATAATTTCGTCGTAAGTCCGGTCTGCTTTTAATTGAGAAATAGCCCTGTCTATTGGTTCAATTTGCATTACCATTCCAGCACCTCCACTAAAGGCATAATCATCTACCTGTTTGTGTTTGTTGGTTGCATAATCGCGAAGATTATGAACGATTATTTCTGCCAGCCCTTTTTCCTTAGCTCTCTTCATGATAGAATGATTGAAAGGACTATCCAGTAATTCGGGCAAAACAGTAATAATATCAATTCGCATGTTCAAATTTTTTAAATATCTGCACGCAAAAATAAACCAGCTTTTGGTTAAACCTATCCATTTTTTTCTTTTTTATTAAAATAAATTAACTGAATCATTTAATGGTAATAACGATTTTTTTATGAAGTAAACTTATGAATTTTATTTCTAAAATATTTTACATTTTTACTAAACCTGAGCACTAAAAACAGTTTTTTTTGCAGGCAACTGGGAGGTTAATACTTTGCTATATTATTAGTGATTAATTACTTATAAATTCGTTTTTAAAA
>JARGGF010000472.1 GCA_029210905.1 Bacteroidales bacterium
CTTGAAATTTTTGAAGGTTCAAACTTTATCTGTTCCTTATTTTTGTTATACAGTTGAAATCCAGTATTGGTAATTTCTATGAGAAATGACTTTTCAATAGTTGTATAATCAATAAAATTAATCTCACGGATTTCAGTTTGTTTGAAATTAAAAATCCTCTTATCCCGCCAAAATATTGCATCAGGTTGAACAAACTTTTCCAAATCAGAGCTTAAACCCGGAGCACTCACAAATACTGGCAATAAATCAGATTTCATCATTAAAGTAGCATTTTTAACACTGTCAAAACCGCCTATCCAATAGGTATTTAGCTTATTTTTGCCAGAATAAAACACCAATTCTATTCCCTCATTTTTAAGATCAGCTATATAAGCGTCCATATCTTCTTCAGCTACTATTAACTTAACATCCAGGTTTCTGGATAGCCGAAGCAGTCTTTTTACTAAAACATCATTTGCATGATAGATGCCATTTACCATCCAATGCCCTTTTTCACGGGAAAGTACAACTTTTGTTTTATCATAAGCAATCACAAATGAGCTAATTTCATTGGTATCCGTTACTTTCATGTTCAGCTCGTCAGGCAAAAAGCCATGCTTTCTGAAGACTGTAAAGTATAGACCAGCAGCAATGATAACTATGATAAAAAGAATGTAGACCTTTTTATTATTCATTTAAAAACAGTTCTATAATTACCAGGATTTTGTATATTTTCTTTTACGATAATAATGAGCAACAAAGCCAAAAAGCAAGACAATAATTACAGGAACAAGCGTGTTCATAGTTTTCCAGAATGTTTTATCATTAGAAATTTTCGCTTTACTCAGTAAGCGCATTTTTATTTCGCGCAACCTGATGCTCATTAAGCCTTCATCATCGCATAAATAATTAATAGCGTTTAGCAAAAATTCTTTATTTCCATTAAATGTTCTTCTTGAATTTATATCAAATCCTATTGGGTATACTTCTCCTTTTGAAGAGATGACATTTTTGGGAACATCACCATCAGAAACAACTATCATTTTAGTTATTTTACTTTCTTCGATAATATTCTCTTTTTGAATTACCATATCCTGCAAAAGCCTGTTTTTGAAATTAGATTCAAACTTACCTTCAAGTAACACTGCTACAGGCAATTTCCCGCTTTTGAACCCGGATTCGTCAATTGGCATGTCGATGTTTTCAAGTGAGACCTGAACAGGTGCATAGTCAAATTTAGATTTATCAGAAGAATGCAAAAGTATCGTTTTTATAACTTTAGGAGAAGAACCAACGGTATCAAGAGTTGTGGGAAATTCCATTCTTAGCAAATCCAAATATTTATTTATCTCATGAGAATTATCTGAAAGTATAAGCGGGTAATTTGGCCAGGGAAAAAGTTCAATCCGTGGTTTACCATCTGTTCCCTGCCTGGTCATTCCAACCGGAGCACATCGAACATCCTGCAATAATCCAGGATTCAACCTGACTCCATATCTGAAAAGCTGATCTTCAATGCCTAAGTCTAATGGCATTGCAACGGTAACAGGAAGTGTTCTTAAACTATCCATATTCACAATTGCACCATCAAGTAGCCACAAAACCTTTCCTCCCTGCATAATGTACTGGTCAATAACCAGCTTGTCATTCTCAGAGAACTTTTTTTGTGGTTTTGCAATTATTACTGCTGAAAATTCATCTAAAATCCCAGGCATACCATTCATAATTCCCCTTTTCACTTCATAATATTCTGAAAGCACTGTTGTGATATCCATTACCTGATATTCATCCAGCTCGTTCTGGCCTTCCAGAAATGCAATGGATTGTTTCTTATCCTGGCTTAATTTTCGAATTGCATTGGTAAGTTCATATTCCATTGATTGGATGGAGTTATTTATATTATCCTCACTATCAGCAGGATATCTTGGATCATTCTTCAAAAGGCTAACGCCAATATCTTTTCCTTTATAAATGACCACTACTCCTGGAAATACCATTTTCTGGCTTGTTTTACCCTCATCAGAAACTTCATTGGATTCAATCGGAACCAGCCCTTTGTCAAACAATTCCTTGTATAACCCAAACCTTACCTTTTTATCAGGATTTTCACTTGGGTTAATGAATCTGAAACTGATTTCTTTTCTGCTATGATAATTAAATTCCTCAAGAAGGTCGTTTAAAGCTCTTCGCATCCGTTTAAAACCAACCGGCAAATCATCACCCTCAAGATAAACTTTAACATAGACCATGTCGTCGAGTTCACTTAGCAATTTTTTGGTTGGATTACTAAGCGTGTACCTGCCTTCTGATGTCATATCAAGCCTCAAAATAACAAAAGAAGTAATATAATTAACAATAACAACAATCGCTAATAATACCAGCAATTTAATAATATTTTGTTTTTTAATCTTCTTACGATCCATTTATCTGATATTTATGATAATGAGTGCGCTACCATTTTCTGCTTTCCAAAACAGTTTTTGTTCCAAATAAAAAAACTATGACCATACTTATAAAATAAATCAAATCCCGTAAATCAATTACCCCCCGGCTCATTGATTTATAATGCTCATTAATTCCAATATTTAAGATAAGTTCTGAAATATTTTCCAAAAAACTAAGCCCGCTTATTAACTCAAAACCAATATAAAAGAAAAAACAAAGAATTAATCCTAATAAAAAGGCAATTATCTGATTTTCAGTAATTGAGCTGGCAAATAATCCTATAGAAACATAAATAGCAGCAAGAAAAAATAGTCCAAAATAGGAACCTGCCGTCCCTCCAATGTCAAGGTTGCCAGTTTCACTTCCTAATAAGTAAACTGAAATAAAATAAACCAGGGTAGGAATTAATGAAAAAAGTACTAAAACAATTCCTGATAAGTATTTTGCAATAATTATTTGCAGATCAGTAAATGGCTTTGTAAATAAAAGTTCAATAGTACCTGATTTTTTTTCATCAGAGAACAAGCGCATGGTTACTGCCGACACCAAAAACAAAAATACCCAGGGAGCCAATACAAAAAGCGGATCAAGTGTTGCATACCCTCCATCCAAAATATTAAACTCACCAGGAAACACCCATAGAAAAAGGGCTGTGGCCAGCAGAAATACAATAATAACAATATAACCAATCAGCGAACTAAAAAAACTGTTAATTTCCTTTTTTAATAATTGCAACATATTTTACAGTTTATTTGACACACAAATTTAAACTATTTTTGGAGCTTTAGAAATGTAGATTAAAAATATGCTGCGTTTGTTTAAGGTTATTTAACAAAACTATAATAACCCCTTGAATAGATGAACGAAGAATACATAGATAATACAGCACTATATAAAACAAACTGGCATGGAAAAAGGAATTCCAATATGCAGCTAAATTCGCGTTACTTCATTATGATGATTTCTTATTATTGTTCAACATTCTTCATCAGAACCTATGTTATTTTTAAACAAAAAACATCTTTTCATCTAATATTAACGATTACTCTTCCCCTAAAAGACCAAATATCGTGGCTTTGATAGTAGTTTTGATAAACTGGTCCTAACGAAATGTGGGCAATTATTTTTCTTTGTATAAACACCCTTTTGTTAAAATTAAATCCGGCTTCAAAAAAAGGAAAAACTTTGGTTTTATAATCTATACTAGTTCTGATTTCGCCTGTAATATAATCTTTCCTATTGGCTAAATTTATTTTGGAACCTAAGCAAAGCTGATTGAACTTTGATGCGGTAAAGTCCTCATAATGAATTCCAGTTCCTGCATAAAGTTTAAAGTTTTTTAAAGCTACAAGGTTGTAACCTATCAGTAATTCCCATGATTTAAAGGAATCAGGATAATCATTCGTATATTCTGTAAGGATGTTAAATCTGAAATCAATGATCAGGTATTCGATATTGGCCCTGATTCCTGGCAGAAGATCAATATACATAAAATGCCAATATGGCGAAGGATGATATCCTGCATCAAGAAAGGATCTAAACTCAAACGATAGCAAGCGGGAATCTATATTGTGCAAAAAGTCAATATTTGGATTGTCTTTGTCACTGAAACAAGCTGGTATTAGACAACCCAATTCAATGGTTCCATATTCTTCATTATCGGTTTCCCGAACTACATCATTATGAGGAATCGGAAGAAAGTTGAAATTATCTGCAGCAGGCGTTACTTGTATTGTTTGTATTGGAACTGTCTGCACCTGCTCTCCCGGCTTGTTAGATGCCTCCTTCTTTTGTTCCTCTTTTTTAGCCTTATTTTCTTCAGCTTTTTTTTTAATATCACTTATTTGTACAGACATCATAACTTCAAATGCCATAGCACATATTATCAAAATAATTGGATATAAGGATGTTCTGTTCATGATGAATACAATTTAATGTAATTCATCAGCAGTAAATGTGGTTATCCAAATATAACGATAAAATTTCCATTTACCTAAAATAATAACATCTTACACTTAAAATTTTTTGGCTATTAATGTATGTTGACTAAGATCCCTCCTCGAAAAGCCCAGATATCATGAGATTGATAGTAGTTTTGGTAAATAACGCCCAAAGAAATATACGTAAATAATTTCTTTAAGGTCATCACCCTTTTATTATAGCGGGTTCCGATTTCAAAAAATGGGAATGCCTTGGTTTTGTAGTCTACAACAACACGCATCTCAGCATCAATAAAATCTTTGTTTTGGTTTAGGCCAATCTTAGCACCAAGAAAATGTTCGTTAAAAATGGTATTTGTATATTCTTCATTATACAACCCGGTTCCTAAGGCAAGCTTATAATCTTCTTTTGGTAAAAGGTTTACCATTAATAGCAGCTCCCACGAAGTAAAAGAATCCGGGAAATCATCAGTATATT
>JARGGF010000473.1 GCA_029210905.1 Bacteroidales bacterium
CTCAACTTTTTATCAAGTATTTTCGATTCCGAGTTAAAATAAAGTTGCTGATACTCTACAATTGATTTCGCCAGTTCTACGTCTAACTTATTTTTAGTACTGGAACAATCCGAATCATCCCCTAAATCGATATAGTTTGTTTTTAAATAGTTTATTTTCCCCTTTAAGTCCTTCTGTAAGAGCCATAAACTATCAGTTGATTCATTGAAGTCAAGTTGAGTTTTGATCATGGATTCATATAGAAGAGAGGCTTTGTTTTGCTCAGAAAGACTAAAAGCCATGGCAAAATTTTCTGCACTCTTTCTCTTATGATAAAGAAGCGCTGCTGCCGATAATGCTTTTTCGAAAAAACTGGCCGTATTTTTAAGCAAGTTGAGCTTTGAAGCATCCAGCCCGTATCCGTATGTGAGGAAAGAAACCATATCGGAAGCTTTTTGAAAATAACCCAGTGATTGGTGCAATGAAGATTCATTTTTATTAATCTGATATTTAGTCAAATACAATTCCGCCAAACTCGTAAGCGATTCAAGAAAGAGCACTTCATCTAAAACATATTGGTAATCAATGCTATCAGATAAATCGCCAATATAATCTTCATCCAATGCCCGTTTATAATACTGTGCTGCCAATTCATAATCAGCTGTTAAAGAATAAATTAAGCCAAAATCGGCCAGTGATTTGGCAATGTCGGGATGATCTTTTTTATATAAATCAGTTTGAATTTTCAAGGCTTTTTCTACAAGAGAGAGCGCTGTCGGATAATCTTTTGAGTCTTTTGCATTCAATGCCAGATTAAGGTACAATATAGCAGCTGAAATATTTTTATCGTCAAAATTTTTCAAGCAGATTTCAAGACCTTTTTCATAGCTTTCTTTTTCCTTTTCAAGATTTCCAAGCATGCTGTATGCAGCGCCAATATTAAGATAGGTATTACTTAGTTCGGGATAACTTTCACCAAATAATTCAATTCTGATGCCAAGTGCTTTTTTAAAAAAATCAAGGGCCAACTCTCCCTGATTTAAACCAAGGTAGGCCTCTCCCATGTTGTTAAAAGCAGATGCCACCTCTTCGTGACTTTCGCCAAATTGAGGGGTTAACACATTAAGGCTATTTTTATAATAACTAATTGCAAGTGCATAATCACCTTTGTCCTTATATACTGCGCCAATATTATTGTAACTACTTGCTAATAAGGGATTATTTGGGTTTGTTTTCTTTCTGAGTTCCAGCCCTTTAACAAAATATTTTAAGGCTTTATCCAAATCACCTAACCCGTAAACATATGCTGCCCCCATGTTGTTATAGGCACTGGAAGAGTTTGGGTTATCATTGCCATAATTATCTATTATTATTTTAAATGCTTTTTGCGTATAAAGTATGGCGCTTCCTCCTTCTCCGCAATCCATGCAGTTGATGCCCAAATTGGTGTAACAGGCAGCTACATCAAGATGGTTCTCACCAAAAAGTTCCAATCTCATTTTTAATGCTTTTTCATAATATTCTTTTGCAAGGTTATATTTTCCCAGATCAGAATATATTACACCAATATTACTATAACTCAAAGCTAAATTTGGATGCGCTGTAGTATAATTTTTTTCTCGGATTTCTAATGCCTTCAGATAAAAGCTTAATGCTTTTTCAAAATTGCCATTTATCTTGTATGCCACCCCTAAATTGTTATATGCATTGGCTACTTGTGGATGCGTTTCGCCATAGCACTTATTCCTGATTTCCAGCACCTTGGTAAAACAAATTGTGCAAGAATCAACATCTCCTTTATGATAGTATAAAGAACCTAATGCGTTGAATATGGCTGCAACATCGGGATGATTTTCGCCAAGGGAATCTATTTTTGTTATTAATGCTGAATTAATTAAAGTAGCCGCGTTTTTGAAATCGCCCATGTTTCGTAGCATCTGCCCAATATTTAAATTAACCGAAGCAATCCGCATCTTATTTTTTTTTGCATCAATTGCCCATATTTCTTTAGCCTTGTTAAAATAAAAAAGGGCGCTATCGGTTTTATTGATATCGGCAAAAATATTTCCTAATAAACTATAACTATTTCCGGTTATAAAATGAAGGGGGCCCAATTCTGAAATTGCTAAAAAAACGTTTTGTCTGGCAGCATTTAAAAGCTCATCGTTAAATTTAACATTCCGTAATTGCCTGACTATCTCATTCTTGCAATGAATGTACTTTTCGGTGTTGCGTTTTTTCTTATAGATAAGTGAGGCTTCGGTAACTAGTATTACGGCACTGTCATATTTCGCAGAATCAGCCAAAATCGCAGCATTTTGCAACAAGGTTTCAGCTTTTTTATCATTCTTAACTTTTTGAGCAAAAAGTGTGGTACTTAAAATAACGAAAAGTAAGGTTATCAGAATACCATTAAAGGCTCTTAAACTTTTGGTTTTGACAATAAATTGCATGACTTTAGTTTTGGGTTTACATTGATTACCAAAGATATACAATTATTTTTCCAAAAAAAAATAATCACGGATTGTTAAAATCAGTTGCAAAGATTTAATAAAAACAATTAGATTCTTAAACCGGAAGGATTACATTTTTTTGATATTGCCCCAAAAACAGGTGCATCAAACTCTATAATTGGGCTAAATTCAAAAAAAAATAAATGTAAAATATGACAATTTCAGTGCAGCTTTTATCTAATTTTTTATTTTACATTGATTCTGCATTGCCAAAAACGAATGGATCTTCAACTTCGCGCAAATAAATCAGGTAAATTATACAAAAAGACTTTTAGTTTACCAGTCCTGAGGTTTCAAAAGACCAGAGGTGTGGCACTTTAACAATCCAGCCCCTTCAAATTATCAAAAGCCTTTGCTGTTTGACAATCTCCCCAAGGAAAATTTTGAAAAGGCTTTCATTTGGACCATTTGGAGGCTTCAATTTACCAAAAGTGTTTCATTTTAACCACTCAAAGCCTCACATTCATCATAACTGTTTCATGTCTGCCGATTTTACCCGGTAAAATTATCCAAAGGCTTTCATTTCAATTGTCCGGAGGCAGCAAATCACCAAAAGTGTTTTATTTTGGTGATTCGGAGGCTTCAAAACCTGAAAAGTGTTTGCAATTTGTCAATCTGACCAATAAATTATACCAAAGGCTGACCTGTCCTGACAATTGCTATTTGGCAATATTATTGGCTGAAATTTTCGAAATCAGGAATTTAGTTAAAATTAAGAGTAAAGTATGTTTCCTTAAATACTACATGTGGGTAAACTCCCATATAATAAAGGCAATATATAATAAAATTAATGTTGCCCCGAATTTTTTTCCAATATTCCACTTATTCAAAAATAATAACATTAACATTAGCACTACCGAAAGAAGTAAAAGTGCAGTAGATGGTATTAAATCAATGGTTTTAATATCAACAGTGCCTCCATTAAAAACAATCATTAAAATAAATGGGATTCCCAATCCTACTAAAATATCAAAAATATTTGATCCAATTGCGTTGCTAACTGCCATTCCTCCTCGATTCTGGCGACCAACAATAATTGAGGACAATAAATCGGGAATGGAAGTACCAACAGCTAAAACCGTAATAGCAATAAAGGCTTCCGGAATTTCAAGAATATGCGAAAGACCAATTGCACTTTCAACTAGAACCCAACTGAAAAAACCGATTAAGGCAATTGAGATAAAAAATTCATAAATGTAATTTCCTTTAAAAACAAATAACTTATCAAGCATGAAATCAAAGGGTCTAACCAGCATTCTTAGCCATTTATTTTTTACTAATTCCCGCTCGTCAATCTCCTTTTCTTCTGATTCAAATTTTACTATCTTATTCCATTTTATTACCGTAAAAACATATAAGGCATAGAGTAAAATAAAAATAATAGCCTCCACCATTGATATATTTCCATCAATAAATACATAGAATAACAAAAGTACAGAAAGAAGGTAAAAGAACAGATCGCGGGAAACTATGTGCCAAATTACATTAAATGGTTTGATAAGGCCAACTACTCCTGTGATTATCAAAAGATTAAATATTGCAGAGCCTACTATATTGCCCATTCCAATTTGTTCATGATCACCCGGTTTTAAAACCGAAATTATTGCAACCATCAGTTCGGGTGCGCTCGATCCAATTGCCATAAGCGTAGCTCCGGCAGCATCGGAAGACATATTTAAACGGTGGGCTATTTTATCCAGGGATTCAACAAAATAATCATCGCATATTTTGGCAATAAAGTAGAAAGAAATTAATAGTATTACAAAATACGCGAAAAGCATCATATGCCTTAGAATATAAATTAATCATCAATAGAAAAATTTTTTTCCATCAATTTTAGCAACTCTGCTATTTTAATAGGTTTTGAAATATAACCATCAAATCCGGCATCAAGTATTTCTTCTCTTTCACCAGACATGGCAAATGCTGTCTGGGCAATTATTTTTGTGGTACCCTTGTTGTCTTTAATTTGTTGCATGGCTTCATAACCATTCATTTCAGGCATCTTTAAATCCATTAAAATCAAATCGACTCTATTCTTCCGGTACATTTCTATAGCTTCTTTCCCATTTTTAGCCCACAGAACCTTTGCACCTGTCCTATTTAGCACTTCATCGAGAAAAAGGTAATTAATCTCCTCATCTTCAGCAACTAATATTACTTTCCCCTTCCAATTGTACGAACTAATCATTGAATATATTGATTTTAATTTTTGTAAAATAAAGCAAATTTAAAATAAATACAAAACAAACCATTAATATGTACTTCTAATTTCACATTATAAATACAATGTCGCTTCAAAATAATATTTTAGTGTGCCCTCTGCTAAGAGGATAGCTTA
>JARGGF010000474.1 GCA_029210905.1 Bacteroidales bacterium
ACTGGCTGTAGAATACTTCTACTCTTAATCTGGTAATGAGTTAATTGTCAATAGATTACAATAATCATATCAATAAATTACAAATGACTTTGTTCATTTATTATAAGCTATTAGACTTAGGAGTAGACGTATTTATCGCAGACTTTCAGCCTGCTATTTACGCTACCATTTTATCCCAGGACTGCATTTAATTTTGGTCGGGGCTAATACGGGCCGTACCTTTAGGACTCCAAGCGACATACAATGTAGTTTAATTTATGAACAGCCTGCCTCATCGTAAGCTAATGTATTGCAATTAAGCATTTTACTCACAATATTAATCTAATAGAATCATTATCAATAGGAATCTAACTTCTACTTTCTAATTTCTAATTTCTGATGTCCAGATGATCATTTTCTAAAATAGTTGCTAATAACAGCCCTATTCCTTCAAAAAATTTATACAGAACTTGTATAATTATTCAAAAAAAGTAAAATTTTTATATAACACCATGTAGTTGATATACAATATGATAAGTTATATTTACAAGCTAATGTATACTTGTTAATCCAAAAATATGTATAATTATTTGCGAGAATTAAAAAAACGCTTTTTATTTGTTATGTCAATAATAGAAGATATTGAAGTCATAAAATTAGTAGCTGTTTTATCCAAGATGGTTTAAAAGATTAAAAAAGGCACTTCAATAATTACGTTTAGCTTTCCTAATTTATTTAGGAAAGCTTTTTAAATGAAAAGAAGAATAATATTATTATAATGAGTAATATGTTTTGCAGACCGCGCCGTAGTTTTTACCCTCGTAATCATAGATTTCGGTAGCAGTTGGTTTGTTATAAAACAAAATAATAAAATGAAGCCTACCGATTAATTCAGTAGGCTTTTTTAATTAATAATTTAAAAACAAAAAAATGGAATTTTATATCAATCATCAACCGCATAGGCGGAACACAGGAAAAACCGGCAAGTCATTGGCTGAATTTACAGTAGAATTAAACAATAAATGGCTGAGCCTTAATGCAGTATGTTTATTTTGGGAGACTTAAAAATATTTATAAACCATGATTGATACACTATTGGAAACCAAACAACAAGTACTGGTGCTTGAAGCCGGTGCGGAACACACAAAATATGCAGAATTTATCTGCGAAATGATCGAAACAGCAGCAAAAATCAGGGGAACAGGGATAGCTAAAAGAGATCCTCGTTATGTTGCGCAAAAAATGATTGAAAACAAGGCCATTATTGCCTTAAATGGCGACCTTCCAATTGGCTTTTGCTACATTGAAACCTGGGATCACGGAAAATACGTAGCCAATTCAGGTTTAATTGTTGATCCAAATTATCGAAAATCCGGACTTGCAAGAATGATTAAAACCAAAGCGTTTGTGATGTCAAGAAAAAAATACCCGGATGCTAAAATTATTGGACTTACCACCAGTCTACCAGTAATGCGTATTAATTCAGATTTGGGATACCGTCCTGTTACTTTTTCAGAGCTTCCTAAAGAGGAATCATTTTGGAAAGGATGCAGCAGTTGCAAAAACTACGATATCCTCCAAAGAACTGAGACAAAAATGTGCCTTTGTACAGGCATGTTGTTTAATCCAAATGAAACTAAAAATTTATAAATCAATACAATGAGGTCAGAGCGTTTCTAATTTCTAATTAAATGATGTTTTAATTATTGTATTTGTTATTTGTTTATTGGTGTATTTGTTTATTAGGGAGGATATATTAATAATAAACAACTTTCTAAAACCAATATACCAATTTCAAAACACCAAATAATATCTAAGTTCTAATTTCTAACATCTAATTTCTAACATCTAAATAAATGATCAACATTGGAATAATTGGCGGCGCCGGTTACACTGCCGGAGAATTGGTGCGTGTGCTACTGGGGCACCCATTGGCAAATATAAAGTTTATACAAAGTAATAGTCAGTCGGGGCTGCCAATAACCAAAATCCATCGCGATTTATTAGGCGAAACCGAGTTGCTATTTAATGAGCCTGATTTTGAGGCAGTTGATGTTATTTTTTTATGTTCGGGTCATGGAATGTCAAAAGTATTTATGGATGAACATAAACTTCCTAAAAACCTTAAAATAATTGATTTAAGTACCGATTTTCGTGCCTCAGGCCCTGAAAATGAGTTTGTTTATGGTTTGCCGGAATTGCAAAAAGAAGTAATTGAATCAGCTGAGAAAGTTGCCAATCCTGGTTGTTTTGCTACTTGTATAGAATTGGCTTTATTACCATTGGCTCAGCATCAAGTTCTTAATAATGAGGTACATGTGAATGCAATAACAGGTTCAACTGGTTCAGGTCAAAAACCGACCAGTACTTCGCATTTTAGCTGGAAAAATAATAATGTTTCGGTGTACAAGCCTTTTAATCATCAGCATCTGGCCGAAATCCATCAGAGCATTAGGGAGTTTCAGGAAGATTTTAATTATGATATCAATTTTATTCCCGTAAGGGGGAATTTTAGCCGTGGAATTATGGCAACGGTTTACACCAATTGCGATTGGGATACACAACAAATCATTGATAATTATACCGGATATTATAGAGATCATCCTTTTGTAAGCATTACCGATGAAATTTTGGATGTTAAGCAAGTGGTGAACACCAATAAATGTTTGTTATATCCGGCAAAATACGGTAATAAAATTATGATTGTATCAGTGATTGATAATCTTTTAAAAGGTGCTTCGGGACAAGCTGTTCAGAATATGAACCTGATGTTTGGCCTGGAAGAAACCATGGGACTTAAGCTAAAATCTGTTGCATTTTAAACTTGATTAAAAGTTAATAAGGTTGCAATGTAACTTATTTTCAACATTTCTTATGCTCCATTTACTAGTAACCAATTATTAATTATCATCTAGTTTCAAATATCATCAAGTTTTTAAGTTAATGTCTAATTTCAAATATCTAATTCAAGGTAGTTTAGTTAAGAAAAACCTGATGTTCTTTAATTTAATCAATTATTCTAAACTCACCCCCTGTCTGGCAGCGCCAGCCTCCCCCCCTCTCTTTTTCAAAGAGAGGGTGAAAGGTTTCGCAAAGCGAAACCAAGGGGGGGTGAGTGCGAACAGATAAATTCCAATACATTACAAAGTATCCTTAACTAAACGACATTAATATCTAATTTTTAAGTTCTAAGTTCAAATTTCTAAAATCTAATTTCAAATAACAAATAACATTTAACAAATAACATTTAACAAAACCAACGCATGAATTTATTCGACGTTTACAGTCAATACAAAATCAATTTTAAAGCAGGAAAAGGTTTAACCTTAACTGCTGCAGACGGAAAAGAGTATCTGGATTTTTATGGGGGGCATGGGGTTATTTCCATCGGACATTGTCATCCATATTACACAGAAAAAATAACGAATCAATTGAATACCTTAGCATTTTATACTAATGTTATCCAGAATGATATACAAGAAGAACTTGCCCGAAAACTTGGTAAAATATCTGGTTATAATGATTATAACCTTTTTTTATGCAATTCCGGTGCCGAGGCTGTTGAAAATGCATTAAAAATCGCAAGTTTCCACACAGGAAAAAAAAGAATACTAGCCTTGAAAGGTGCTTTCCATGGTCGTACAAGTGGAGCCCTGGCTGTTACTGATAATGAATCTTTGCGTTCGGAATATAATGTTGCTCACGAGGTTACATTTATTGAACTTAACGATGTGCAAGTTTTGGAAGAAGAACTTGGCAAGGAGGATGTTGCCGCGCTTATAATTGAAGGAATTCAAGGTGTTGGGGGAGTCTATGAGCCTTCTGTTGAATATTTACAATTAGCCAGAAACTTGTGTACTAATTATAATACAGCGCTCATCTTAGATGAAATACAAGCGGGATATGGTCGTACAGGAAAGTTTTTCGCGCATCAATATGCTGATATTAAAGCTGATATAATTACTACTGCAAAAGGGATGGGAAATGGATTTCCGGTAGCAGGAGTATTGATAGCTCCACATTTTGAAGCTAAAAAAGGAATGCTTGGGACTACATACGGAGGTAACTATTTAGCTTGTACTGCGGCACTAGCGGTTTTGGATGTAATTGAAAATGAAAATCTGCTTGAAAATGCCCAAAGAGTTGGTGATTATCTTTTTATGGAGCTAAAAGCGCAGGATTTTGTGAAAGAAGTTCGAGGAAAGGGCTTAATGATTGGTATCGAAATGGAAAATGCCAAAGAAATGAGAACAAAATTGTTAATGGATGGCAAAATTTTTACTGGTTTTTCTGCACCAGCAACAATTAGACTTTTGCCCCCTCTAAATATAACATTGAATGATGCAAAGCGTTTTATCCAGGTATTTAATTCAATACATGAAAATGTAAGTATATGAGCGATATAACAGTTGTAAAAGTAGGAGGAAACCTAATTGACGATGACTATGCACTTGATGATTTTTTAGAAGCCTTTTCTAAACTTGAAGGAAAAAAAATATTGGTGCATGGTGGCGGAAAACTTGCAACCGGGTTATCGCAAAAAATGGGTCTGGAGACTAAAATGGTCAATGGCAGGAGAATAACCGATGCCGAAAATCTTAAACTGGTTACTATGGTTTATGCCGGTTTTGTTAATAAAAATATTGTTGCCAGACTTCAATCTAAACATGTTGATGCTCTTGGACTTTGTGGTTGCGATTTGGACATTATGAGGGCGAAAAAAAGAGAACATCCTGAAATTGATTATGGTTTCGTGGGTGATATCATAGCGGTAAATGTCAATGCATTAGCTGTTCTTATCAATTCCAATCAAGTGCCTGTTTTGGCACCTATCACA
>JARGGF010000475.1 GCA_029210905.1 Bacteroidales bacterium
ATTAATGAAAATGGTGTTTCAGAAAAATTCCAAATAGTTAAGGCAGATTAAATTAAGTATGTAAAAAATAAAATTAACCTGGAAGAAAGAACATAGAGGTAAAATTAAAAATAATTATGAACAAAAATTTATACATAATCATTTTAATGGGATTTGCTTTTATGACATTTACATCATGTAATAACAACAATGCAAATCAGGAGAAATCACGACCGAATATCCTTTTTATTATGGCTGATGATCATGCCTGGCAGGCGATTAGTGCATATACCCACCCTATTGGACAAGTTGCTCAAACGCCAAATATCGACAGATTGGCTGACGAAGGTGCTATTTTCACAAATAATTTTTGTGCCAATTCTATTTGTGGACCTAGTAGGGCAACCATAATTACCGGTAAACTCAGTCATAAAAATGGCTTTACCCATAATGGAAAAAAATTTGATGGAAGTCAGCCTACCCTTCCTAAAATGCTACAAAAATCTGGTTATGAGACTGCTATAATTGGTAAGTGGCACCTTGCCGGTGTACCAACCGGATTTGATTACTGGAATATTTTAAATGATCAGGGTTCATATTATAATCCTGATTTTATTAACATGGGCGATACCAGCCGGATAACGGGTTATGCAACAGATCTTATCACTGAATTTTCCATTGATTGGCTTAAAAACAGGAAATCAAAAGAAAAGCCGTTTTTTCTGATGTTACATCATAAAGCACCACACAGAAACTGGATGCCTGCACCACGTCATCTGAATAAATATGACAATGTAAAATTTCCTGTGCCTGAAAATTATTTTGATGATTATTCCGGTCGCCAGGCTGCCGCTGAGCAGGAAATGAACATTTATAAAGACATGTATGAAGGTCATGATTTAAAAATGAGCATTGCCAAAGGAAGCGACAGCTTATTGTACAATCGGTGGCCTGGGGAGTTTATACGCATGACACCAGAGCAGGATAAAAAATGGAAAGAAGCTTATCGACCAAAAAACGATGCATTTTATGATGCACATTTAGATAAAAAAGGAATTGACTTATGGAAATATCAGCGTTACATGCAGGATTATATGGCTTGTATTGCCGCTGTTGACGAAGGTGTAGGAGCTGTTCTTGATTTTCTGAAGGAAAATAACCTTGAAAAAAACACCATCGTAATTTATACATCAGACCAGGGTTTTTATGTTGGAGAACACGGGTGGTTTGATAAGCGTTTCATGTATGAAGAATCGTTCAGGATGCCATTATTGATAAGATATCCCGGAATAATTCCAAAAGGTAAAGTAATAAGTGCTTTAAGCCAGAATATTGATTTTGCCGAAACAATCCTGGATTACGCAGGATTAAATATTCCTGATGATATGCAGGGTGTATCGCTAAAACCACTTCTTGAAGGTGAAAAACCTGCTGGCTGGCGAAATGCACTTTACTATCATTATTATGAATATCCAGGTTTTCATATGGTTAAACGGCATTATGGAGTTAGAACAGAACGTTACAAATTAATTCATTTTTACAACGATATTGATACCTGGGAACTTTATGATTTACAGACAGATCCATATGAAATGAATAATCTGATAGCTAATCCTGCTTATGAAGATATAGAAAATCAACTTCGCACGCAGCTTATTCAATTAATGACTGATTACGAAGAGCCTCCCTATGAAGAATGGAAAGATGAAGTAATAAATGCCGGAAAATAGTAATCATAACAGCAGGAAAATTACAATAATAAAATAATTTAAACATTTAAACATGAAGCAAATTTATTTAATTGCAATAACACTATTTTTTACGATATATTTTATAGGTGGCCAAAGGATAACTGCACAGGATAAAGCACCGAATGAACAAAAAATGAAGTTATTCATTGACAGCCTGATGAGCAAAATGACCCTTTTGGAAAAACTAGGTCAATTAAACCTTTCAGGTGGCGTTGGGGCTCTGGATATTAATGCTGAGGGGGACAAAAGGCTGGATTATATCCGTCAGGGTTTAATAGGCATTTCACAAGGAAAGAAAGAACAAGAAATAGCTGTTAATGAATCGAGGTTAGGAATTCCCTTATTAGCGGGAAGAGATGTTATTCATGGATTTTCAACCATTTTCCCAATTCCTCTGGCAATGTCATGTATGTGGGATGTGGATTTGATTGAAAAACATGCACGTATTGCAGCTGAAGAAGCTTCAGCAAGCGGCATTAACTGGACCTGGTCGCCAATGGTAGACATCTGCAGAGACCCCAGGTGGGGGCGGATAGCAGAAGGTGCAGGAGAAGATCCCTGGTATGGCAGTTTGGTAGCACAAGCATATGTAAAAGGCTATCAGGGGAACGATTTGTCGGCCCCAAATACTATTATGGCTTGTGTGAAACATTTTGCACTTTATGGAGCTTCTGAAGCAGGAAGGGATTATAATAATGTGGATATGAGCCGATTAAGCATGTATCAATATTACTTTCCACCTTATAAAGCTGCTTTTGATGCTGGCGCAGGAAGTGCAATGACCTCATTTAATGTAGTGGACGGAATTCCGGCTACAGGAAATAAATGGTTGATGGATGAGCTTTTACGCAAAAACTGGGGGTTTAACGGAATAATTGTAACCGATTTTACAGCAATTAGTGAAATGATTCATCATGGATTAGGAAATCTACAAGATGTTTCAGCATTGGCACTTAAAGCTACTGTTGATATTGATATGATGGCACAAGGCTATATTGGTACACTTGGTAAATCTTTAAAAGAAGGAAAAGTATCACAAGTTGATATTGACAATGCATGCCGCAGGGTATTGGAAGCAAAATATAAACTGGGTTTGTTCAGTGAACCATTTCAATACTTTAATGAGGAAAAAGCCAGGCAGATCAATTTATCTGATGAACATATCAAGGTTGCAAGAGAGATTTCAGCACGTTCAATTGTTTTGTTGAAAAATGACGGGCAACTTTTACCACTCTCTAAAAAAGGCAAAATTGCTGTAATTGGCCCACTTGCAGACGCAAAACTTGATATACTGGGCACCTGGGCAATATCAGATGACACCAGCAAAGTAGTATCTGTTCTTGAAGGCATTCAGCAGACAATGAAAGGTAAAGGAGAAGTTTTTTATGCCAAAGGCTCCTATGCTACAATGGATACTTTTTTATTGAACAGGAATATTGGAGACAGGCCAAGAATTACCCGATCAGAAAAGAAAAGTATGGAAATGCTTAATGAAGCTAAAAATATAGCCAAAAAAGCCGATGTAATAGTTGCTGTACTTGGAGAACCCAGAGCATGGTCAGGTGAAGCATCAAGTCTGGCAAATATTGACCTTGCAGATTGCCAGAAAGAATTATTAAAAGCATTGATGGCAACGGGCAAACCAGTAGTTCTTGTTTTAGCTAATGGCAGGCCATTGACCCTTGCATGGGAAAATGAAAATGTGCCGGCTATTATAGAAGCATGGCATGGAGGTACCATGGCAGGAGCTGCTCTGGCTGATGTTTTATTTGGAGATTACAATCCATCAGGAAAATTAACCACTACATTTCCGGTAAGCGTTGGGCAAATACCTGTGTACTACAATCACCGAAATACAGGAAGACCATACGTTGATGGCTATAAGTTTACTACAAAATACCTTGACATTCCGAATGAACCGCTCTACCCTTTTGGGTTTGGCTTAAGTTATACCAAATTTGAATACAGCAATATCACTGTCAGCGATACCATCCTTACCCCAGATAAAATACTTAAGGTGAGCATTTCCATAAAAAATTCCGGAAAATTTGATGGCGAGGAAGTTGTACAGCTTTATATCCGTGATTTAGTCGCAAGTGTTTCACAGCCGGTTAAAGAATTAAAAGGTTTCCAGAAAATTAAATTAACTAAAGGAGAAACTAAAACAGTTACGTTTACTATTACTCCAGATGATTTAAAATTTTACAATGCTGATTTGGACTATGTTTGGGAACCGGGTGAATTTGAAGTGATGATAGGAGGTAATTCAAGAGATGTAAACACGGTAAAAGTTAATTGGTCAAAATGACAAAACAGTAGTATGAAAAATCAGAAATAATTAATTGATATTTTTAATTCTGGCGGGGCAGGTTAATAGGTGACCTGCCTTGTTAAAAAGAAGAAAACTTTCTACCCCTTAAATAACGGAGTTCCTAAGCTTCAAATATACAAAAGCCTGATGGTAAAGAAGTTATCCATCAGGCTTTATGTGACCCCCACGGGATTCGAACCCATATCGTCAGAACCGGAATCTGAAATTCTATCCGTTGAACTAGGGGGCCATTTTTTTATTCTGCCGTAAAGTTAATACTAAACATGGAAATTGGAAATGAACCTGTCAGAAATCCACTGTTATTAGAAACCTAATTGTTTACTGAAGTTGTTCTGACCTATAACATTTAACAAATAACTTTAAATCAAAAATTTAAATGGCTGTATCTTCTATTTCGCTTAATATAAGCTATTTGCTTATCTTTACACCTTTTGATGCTTTACAAACACATCCCAAATTACAACACCCGCAGAAACCGAAATATTTAATGAATGTTTTGTTCCAAATTGCGGAATTTCTATGCAAAGATCCGAATTATCAACCACTTCCTGTTTTACACCTTTCACTTCATGTCCAAAAATAAATGCATATTTTTTTGATTTTTCAATCTGAAATTTTTCCAGGGAAGTACTTCCTTCAGCCTGTTCTATTGATATAATTATATAACCTTTATCCTTTAATTCATCCACAGCATCCATAGTATGCTCAAAATACTTCCAGCTGACTGATTCTGTGGCCCCAAGAGCTGTTTTG
>JARGGF010000476.1 GCA_029210905.1 Bacteroidales bacterium
TTGTCAGATTTGAGAGATGAGATATTAGATTTGAGATCGTTTGACTGGCCAATTTTCAGCGTAGGATCCTCCTTGCCACGCATGCGGTGCCACCAGCGCTGAAAATCGCCGCGCAGGGTTTGGGTGCCTACGGTGCCCAGGCGGTATTGCTTGGAGATATTTTCGAGTTTTATTATTGTGTTTGACATAAATCAAGACAAAAGATAAATGTAAAAAGATAAAAGTAAAGATAAAAGATAATAGTTGCGTTTCATTGTAGTGCGAAATTAATACGGTTTATTTACTTTGGTGTATAAACGTTACCAATGTAATAAAATTATTCAGTTAATTGATAATTTCCCAGTGACCGCTTTTTTCACCACCAACCCGCTTTATTTTTTTTAGTTTTTTTAGTTTTTCCATATCCCTCAATATTGTTCTCTTAGTAACCTCTAATTTTTCAGCAAGCTCCATTGTAGAAATTTGATTATCGTCTTTTAGGATTTTTAAGATTAATAATTCGCGTTTATCGGTGACATTATCGGTGACATTATCGGTGACATTATCGGTGACATTATCGGGGTCAATCAATTTGCCAACAAAAACAGTAACTCTAAATCCGTGTTGAAAATTTTCGAAAACGGGTTGTTCCATCTTGTACATCGCAAAATCTTCTTGTATCCTGCGGATACCGGAACCATATTTTTCAATAATGCCAGCTTCTTTAAAAATTGTTGCAATTGCTTATTTTTTCTTCTTTAACCAGTTCAAATTTTCTAAGAACTGTAAATGGATCGTCGGTTATAGCATTTTCTCTTATTTTATTTGACAAATCAATGAAATTATTTACTTTTTCGAGTGAGATATTTTCTAAATTATAATCATTTGTAAAATAGTTATCCCAGCTTGTATTAAAAGTTTTTAAATATATTTCAGAAATCTCGTTTATACTCATTTGATGATTTGAGTTTTTAGCCCGCTTAAAATATTTTCCTCTGCAGGATACAGGTTTTATAGGGAATTCTTGAATTGAAATTTCGACAATTTGTTGGTTCTCGATTTCTATTAATTCAATATCAGGGATAAGGATGGGCTGTGTTTTGGTTTTTATTTCGTTAAGCCAATTAGGAATAGTTTCTTTTTCAATTGTCAAGTTATTTTCAAAAAGTCCGGAATCACTCACACCAATATATATTTTGCCACCTTTTGTATTTGCAAATGCAACCAATGTTTCTATAACTTGTATGTTGAAATTGCTCTTAAATTCAATGTTTTGGTTTTCACCTTGTTTAATAATATTTGAGAGTTCTTCTTTTTTCATTAGTAAATTACCTTATATATAAGATTTTATCTATAGATCCCATTCAATCAGCTTCTGAATATGTCACCGTTTAAAAGAATATTTTCGCGGACTGTTAGCTCGTTTTGGGTGCCTACGGTGCCCAGGCGGTATTGTTTGCTTATATTTTCGGACACAAACTTATTTTTATCAATTAAATAAACAGTGCAAATTTAATTCAATTATTCTAATCTTTTATAATTTGCCAGTGGCCACCTTTGTCGGAACCAATTCTCCTAATAATACCCATGCTTTTAAGTTTTTTTATATTATCTTTAGTTTTCCTATCCGAAATGCCAATAATTTCAGATAGTTCCATGCTTGTTATTGTTGATTTTTCCAAAATCAAACTTATTATCCTCTGTTGATTTTCAGTGACCTTATCAGTGACCTTATCGGAACTATCAGAAAAAACAATTACCATAAACCCATCTGAAATATTTCTGAATTCAGGAGTAGTAAGCCTTGCTTCTTTAAAATAGGCAACTATGCGCTTAATTCCCGATCCATACTTTTCAATTAGCCCCATGCTTTTACAAAAATCAGCTGTTAACCGGTTTCTGGGCGTTGATTTATAGTTATTGGTCAGTAAATTTTCGACTGTTATATTTTCAGGCAAACGTCCGGGATTGTAAAATTCAATTTTATTATCCCCAATATTATTTTTCCACCTAATGAGTTTGAAAATGCAACAATTGTTTCAATAAGCTCATGGTTAAAACTGCTTTTGAATTCAATTTTTTCTGATTCCCCTTGTTCTATAATATGTCTAAAATCTTTATAATCCATTAATTAATTTATAAAAAAAATATTTTGGCGGCCTGTCAGTTCGGGGTGGGACTTCGACAAGCTCAGCCACCAGTTGCCTAAGGTGCCCAGGCGGTATTGTTTGCTAATGTTTGCTTCGACCCAGCTCAGCACAGGTTCGGGTTTTATGCTTCGACTGCGCTCAGCACGAGTAATGGTTTCGGACATGAATGAAGATAAAAGATTTATGCTGAGCCTGCCGAAGTGCAAAAGTGTAAAGATAAAAGTTAAAAGTTAAAAATTTGGAGTTAAAAGATAAAAGTATAGAGATACAAGTTAAACCTTGTATTTAAGTATTTCCCAGTGTCCGCCTTTTTCTCCTCCAACCCGTTTTATTTTTTTTTGGGCTTTTAGCTTTTCTATATCCCTCAAAATAGTTCTTTTGGTAACTTTTAATTTTTCAGAGAGTTCTGTTGTAGAGATTTGATTATTTTCCTTTATTGATTGCAAAATTTGAATTCCGCGTTTATCGGTGACATTATCAGAACTGTCATTGGAACTTTTCTCATAGCTTGTCCCGAGCATCGGGAACCGAAGGGAGTAAATTGGGCATTAAAGCCTGAAATAATGACCAATAACAAGTGAATAACCAGCTTTTAAAAGCTCAACTCTTAACTAAACTATATTGACTAATAATTGTAATAAATAGGAAAAATGATTGAAAAAATTTATTTAGGAGCAATTTTACTGGTTTTTATTCTGGCTTTTGCCATAAGAAATATAAAAACGGCTATCAATACCAGATTATCAATTAAAGGTAAATCCAGGAAACTTAGCATTTCTCTTCTCTGCAATCATTTACCTTGGCATTACATTACGATTGACCGTTTTAACCAAAAATTCTTTTATTGAATTCAATCTTATTGAATATCAGTTAATTAAATACCTGGCGATAAGCCTGGTTACTTTGGGTTTTGCAATCGGAATTGTTGCATTAATTGCTATGCGAAATTCATGGAGAGTTGGTATTCGCTATGATCAGAAAACTGATTTGGTAACCTTTGGTATTTACCGATTTAGTAGAAATCCCTACTTTTTGTCCTATTATATTATGATGTTTGGATTTGTACTGCTTTTCCCTTCGTTATTTTTAATCATTCCTTACCTGATCGTGGTTTTCACCTTTCATTCAATGATTATAGAGGAAGAAAAGTATCTTGAAAAAACACATGGTGCGGACTATATAAATTATAAAAAAAAGGTAAACAGATACATTACTTTATTATAAAATCAACAAATAAAAAATTTTAGTCTCACTGCTTGGACAATTTTAGCATTGTTTACGGCCCTGTATCCAGTAATTTACAAAGAAAATGAAGATAACTCGCTCAGCTATAAATAATTATCAGTTTACAATAGTAGTAGTATTGTTGCTTTTGGTAGCCGGAATTTTTTCCTATTTAACCATGCCACGTACAGAAAATCCTGAGATTAATATTCCGGGAGTCACTGTGGTGTTAATTTATCCGGGTACCAGCCCTTTTGATTTGGAGCAATTGGTGGCCACTCCGGTTGAAGATGCGATTAACGAAATTGACGATATTAAGAAAATTAATACTACCATCAATGACGGATTGGTGCTGATTGTCGTTGAATTTTTTTATGGATCGGATCCTGATGAAAAATATGACAAAGTTTTACAACAAATAAACTCAATAAAACCCGAACTCCCCGATGATATTTACGACATCATTGTTCAAATGTGGACGCCATCGGATGTTGCCATGTTGCAATTAGCATTAATCTCTGATTCAGCTAGTTATCGACTATTAAATAACAAAGCCGAAAAACTTGAAAAAGAAATAAAGCTTATTGACGGGGTTAAAAAAGTAGAGATTCAAGCCTGTCCTGAGCAAAAAGTAAGGATATCGCTTGATATGGAAAAAATGGCATTGATGAACATTACCATAGATCATGTTATGAATGCAGTGCTTAGCAATAATGCGAATATTCCGGGCGGTTCGATTAAAATATCTGACAAAAGTTTTGGAATTAAAACAAGTGGTTCTTACCAAAGTCTTGAAGAAATCAAAAATACAGTGGTCAACTCCTACGAGGGAAGAATCATTTATCTGAGGAATATAGCTAAAGTAAGCTTTGAATACGAAGATGACAACTATTTGGCCAGGGTAAATGGCAAAAAAGCTGTTTTTGTAACCGTGAACCAAAAGGAAGGCCGCAATATTTTCAAAACAAGAGAAAACGTTGAAAAAGTGCTACAACAGTTTGAATTAAGTCTGGATAAAGATATTCAAATGGCCGTTGTTTTTGACCAATCTGTAGATGTTGATCACCGCATTAATGGTTTTTTATCCAACATGTTACAGGGTATTATTCTGGTGGGGGCAATCATCTTATTAGCATTAGGTTTCCGGTCTGCAGTAATTGTAATGATAAGTATTCCTTTATCTGTAATGATTGGGCTTGGGGTTATTGATGTATTGGGTTTTGGCATGGAACAAATGACCATTGCCGGTTTGGTGGTAGCTTTGGGCTTGCTGGTTGATAACTCCATTGTGATTATTGAGAACATAAACCGTTACATTGGACTAGGAAAAAACAGGATAGAGGCATCCGTTCTGGCTGCAAAAGAAATAGGCTGGCCTATCATAAGTGCCACTGTAACCACATTGCTTGCATTTATTCCAATAGCCATGATGCCCGAATCAACAGGTGAGTTTATCCGGGGC
>JARGGF010000477.1 GCA_029210905.1 Bacteroidales bacterium
GTATACCGCAACATTTGCGTATTCCAGCGCTGCATTACTGGTATTTTCTTTTATTATCCCTTTGATAATACCTTTAATTGCAGAAATTTTGGGGGCACTGTTTCCTTGTCCAAAGGAAACCAATCCATAAAATAGTAAAAAAATAATAGCAACTGTTCTTTTCATAATTATTGAGTTTTTTTTGTGTCGGGTATCAATTGCTATGCCGTTGAGTTTAAGTAATTGTAACAGAGGGATATGTGATAATTAATCACGGCGCTACCTTTTTAAGCATAGTACTGAAATCGAACACGTTTGTTCGAAATCGTACAGTGTATTTGGTGATTATTTTTTTGACATTATTTTTTAAGAAAGTGATTGCATGTATAAGAATATCAGTGATATAGATAAATTGAATTCAATCTTTCAAAAAAAACTTATCTATTTTTTCCAACTTTTTTGATATTCTGTTATCTATAGTATAAGTTCGAACAAGTGAATGTTTACCAAACCAACTTAAATAATAATTTTAAGCTTGCCAGGTACCCAGGCTAAAATGAATGCGTTAAATTTATAAATTATCAGATTTCTAAGTTTTGAAGAATCAAAAGAATAAATCGTTCGACACCTTGTTTAAATCATATGCCCGCGGAATGTATAACATCTGCCTGCGAATGACTGGTAATAAACACGATGCTGAAGATATCCTGCAGGAAGCATTTTACCTGGCATTTGTAAATATGAATAAATTAAAGAATATCGACAGCTTTGGGGCCTGGTTAAAAAAAATTGTTGTGAATCAATGTGTTTTGTTCCTGCGCAAACAAATACATTTTGTAGCTATTGATAGCTTAAATCAAGATGCTGATTATGAGAATGATGATTGGATTTCTGAGATTTCTATGGAAGTTATAAACAAAGAAATTCAATGTTTGCCAGATGGCTGCAGGGTTGTTTTTAACCTGTATTTACTCGAAAATTATTCTCACAAGCAAATTGCTGAAATGATGGGGATTTCAGAGTCCACTTCTAAAAGTCAATATCACAGGGCGAAAAATATTCTACGGGTTCAACTAAAAAAGAAATTGCAGTATGGAGAAGTTTGAACAATTTTTTAAGGAAAACAGGTTGCGGTTAGATACTGAAAATCTTGACAATGCAGTTTGGGAAAATATAAGTTCCACAATAAAAAGGCAAAAAAGCAGAAACCTATTCAGGCAAATTTATGTTGCTGCCAGTTTGTTACTTATCCTTGGTTTGTCTACCGTATTGTATCTAAAAAATAGTGCCACAGATAACCAGGAAAAAGAAGCTTCCATTTTCTATAAATTTTCACCAGATCTGGCAGAACAAGAAATGGAATATATACAACTAATTAATAATAAGGTAGCTATAATTAAGAAACAAGAAGTTCCTGCAGAGACGATTGCTCTTTTTAATGAATTTATTCAGCAACTTGAGGTTATTGATAAACAATACGAGTTGTATAAAATTGAAATTAGTAAACAAGGTTACAACGAAGATTTAATTCAACAAATTATTTACAATTATCAATTAAAACTCTCTGTGCTTCAGATGCTTCATTCAGAGATTGATAAAATTAACAGATTAACAAAAAAAGATAAAAATGAAAAAGATAAAATTAAACTTAATATTTAATTCGCTGGTTTCAGTTGCACTAATATTATTTAGCACAAATAATGGATTTGCGCAGGCAATAGACAAAACAATAGTTAAATCAACTACAATTGCAGGCAATGTTTTGGTTGAAGTATGGGGCTCAAATTATGATGTAGCAATCAATACCTGGGATAAAAATGAAGTGAAAGCAGAAGTGTTGATTCATGCCGAGGCAAACAGCAATGAAGAATTAAATTCTTTTTTAAATGCCCTTGAGGTCGCTATGGAAAAACAATTTAATTCAAAATCCGGCAGCCTGAAAATTTCTTTACCTTTTCGGAAGATGCAACAAAACAATCAGAAGGTGGAAATTGAACTTGAAAATAACAACAAAACCTATCATTTAAGGAAATTTAAAGCCAGCATGGTAATTAACATGCCCAAACAAAACAACCTGGAAGCGAAAAGCAGTTTTGGAAAATTGAGTATAGGAAATTTAAATGCTGATGCAACTGTTACAACCAGTAGCAGTGAATTAGAAATGGGTGATTGCAAGAACATAAAGCTAAATGCTTCGTTTACTAAAAAAATGAAAATGGGAAATGTTGAAAATGCTGAATTAAAGATTAGTTCCAGTGATTTGTTAATGGGTGAAATTAAAAACAACTTAAATCTTCGGGCAAGCTTTTCTGGACTGGAAATTGGGAAAATTGGAAATAAGGCAACTATAAATCTCAGCAGCTCAACATTTGAAACCTCTGATATTAAGACACTTGAACTAGCAGCAAGTTTTGTACGCCGTTTTAAAATAAAAAATGCCGAAAAGGTGACTATGAAGCTTAGCTCCAGTGAGTTTGAAGCAGCTAATATAAATTTGCTTGAGATAAATAACATTTCATTTTCGAAGCTAAACCTTGATGAAATTGGAACCTTAAAAGCACCTGGTTGCTCAAGTTCTAAATTTTATATTAAAAAGGCCACTTCTATTGAAGTGACTAATTCCTCTTTCAGCGATTTTTATATCAATTCCCTTAAAACCAAATTTACTACTAAGGCTAGTAGTGGAAGTATTCATTTAACAAATGTTGCCAAAGGTTTTGAAAAAATTGACATTGATGGTCAGTTTGTTAGCATTGACATAAGTGTGGAAGAAAATGCAGGCTATCTGATTTCTGCCGATTTGGAATTTCCAAACTATAACTTTAAAGAAATTACCTTTCAAAACAGAAATAAAGATTTGAGTAAAGAGACGTTTAATGGATGGAAAGGCAGTAATAAAAATGCCAGTTCTGAGATAAGTTTCAATTGTAAAAGCTGCAATATCAGGCTAAATTAACAAAACAGGGATTTTATAAGTATCTGAATAAACCTCAGAAAAGCAAAAATCAGAAATGTTGCGGTACTGAGGTTTATTTATGTTGGTGGTTTCATTAAAAAGTGTTAAAAATTGAAATGCCACCCAAATAAATTTGCGAATTAAAAAAAACATTGTATTTTTGTAAGTGATTACTCACATATAATAATGACAGAGAAACAAGAAAATATCTTACGAGCCGCTTTGGAACTATTTGCCAACGAAGGATTTAACGCCACTTCTACCAGTAAAGTTGCAAAACATGCTGGTGTTTCTGAGGGGCTCATTTTCAGGCATTTTGGAAATAAAGAAGGTTTGTTGCAGGCCATTTTAACCGAAGGAGAAAACAAGCTTAAAGATTTATTGGTTGATATCGTAATGGAATCAGAACCTAAAGAAGTAGTAAGAAAAACCATTCTGATGCCTACACGGGTGGATGCCTCAGATTATAATTTTTGGAAGCTTCAGTATAAGCTAAAATGGGAATTGGAGGTGAGTAATGATAAAAAAATGGAGCCTTTGATTATGGCACTTACCAATGCATTTCAAAAGTTGGAATATTCTGATCCGGTTATGGAGGCTGAACTGCTTACTATTATTGTGGATGGTATTGGTGCTTCTGTTTTAAAGGGCTCGAAACTTGAAATCGGGCAGATGACAAGTTTTCTTATGAAAAAATACAAGGTTTAAAAAAATTTGTGTTATTGAGTGAGTGAGTAATTACATATATTTAGTAAATAATTATTGAAAAATAGAAAACCATGAGAAAAACAATTTTAATTACAGGCGCTTCATCCGGAATAGGAAAAGAACTAGCAAACATTCATGCTGAAAAAGGTGGTGATTTAGTGATTGTTGCCAGAAGCAAAGACAAACTGGAAGCTTTAAAAACTGAGATAGAAGCTAAATTCCGGGTTAAAGTATTGGTTATTGTAAAAGATTTGACCCTCCCTGAAGCACCAAAGGAAATTTATGATGAAGTAAAAAGTGCAGGAATTGAAATAGACTACCTTGTTAATAATGCCGGCTTCGGAGGCCGTGGAAAGTTTCACGAAAGGTCGTGGGAAGATGATTTGGCGATGATTAATTTAAACATTGTTGCCCTGACTGCTTTGACTAGATTTTTTCTGCCTGATTTTGTAAAAAGAAACAGCGGGCGGATTTTAAACGTCTCATCTACAGCCAGTTTTATGCCCGGGCCATTACAAGCTGTTTATTATGCTACCAAAACCTATGTAACTTTTTTCAGCAATGCTATTGCGGAAGAATTACATGATACCAATGTTACCGTAACTGCTTTGATGCCGGGAGCTACTGAAACTGAATTTGCAAAAGTTTCCGGAATGGATAAAACCAGTTTGTTCAAAAAAACTGTCACTGCACGCAGTGTAGCCGAAGATGGATACAAGGCCATGTTGGCTGGTAAATTAGATGTTGTTTCAGGATTAACATTTTCGCAAAAATTGATGATGTCTATGCTGCCATTTACTCCTAAAAAAATGGTATTATCACAAATTAGAAAAATGCAGGAGGTTAAAAATTAATTGAGTAAATTACATTGTGAATCCTTTTGAAAAAAACTGCAAAATTGTATAACAGCATTTACTGAAATAAATAAGATTTATGAAAACAGTTATAATAACTGGCGCAAGCGGAATGACGGGTGGACTTGTTTTGCAAGAGTGCCTTTACAACAGTGAAATTGGAAAAATAATTTCAATTAGCCGTAAATCAACCGGGCTTAAGCACGCGAAACTTCATGAAATCATTCATCATGATTTCAACAATTACTCCTCAATTGCCGAATATTTTGAAAATGCAGATATAGCATATTTTTGTATTGGCGTATATACAGGAG
>JARGGF010000478.1 GCA_029210905.1 Bacteroidales bacterium
AAATTCTAAAAAAATAATTATACAACGTAATTTTTTATCTCGTAAAAGCAAGATACAAAAGGTTAACGGAGAAACTTTGGCTAATGATGTTTTTTCTAGTCGTTTAAAAGAATTGATTTTTGACTCTACCGTTGATAAACCATCCTTGAAACAATTGAAATCAAAGAATATCAGGGATGAGAAAAACAAATTAATCCATACCATAAAAGTGTTAAATGCTTTTACAACTGATGTAGAATATGAATTACTCTTTCTTTTTTGGCTAGGAATCGATACTGACAGTTCTAAAGATAAATTAGTTAGAGATATAAATTTAGAAGAAAAATTGCAAACTCGTCTTAGAAGAGAAAGCAATTTATCTCAAATAAATCAATCTTTGATTATTATTAATAAACAAATCGAAGTTCTGAATAAGAAAAAGGAACTTTTTAATTTAAATGAAAAATACGAAGAAGAGCTTCAAAGTCTAAATAATATTAAATCAAATATTAATAAGGTTTCTACTCACCTCTCACGACTTGAGTTAAGAAAGGAATTAATTCTTGAGAGCAAGGTTGATTTTGAGAAAGATGTTACAAATATAAATATTGACCAAATAAAGAGAATGTATGAAAAAGCTAAATCATACATTCCGAATATCCAAAGAACTTTTGAAGAAACAGTATCGTTTCATAATGAAATGATACAACAGAAAGTTGCATATATCACTGAGGAATTACCAACTCTCGAACATGAAATTAATCATCTTAAAAGGTCACTAAATTCTTTGATAATTCAAGAAAAATCTATTTCTGAATCTTTAAATAAATCTGGAGCTATTGAAGATTTACAGCTGATTATCAATGACCTTAATTCATATTATGAAAAGAAAGGTAATTTTGAAGAGCAAAAACGACTTTGGGAAAAGTCGAATGATAATCTGAAACAGCTAAATGATAAATTAGATAAAATCAATAAGAATATTTTATCTAAAGATGAATTAATTCAACAAAGAATAGTAGAATTCAACTCATATTTTTCTGATATATCAAGTCGTTTAGACGGGGTTCATTCTTTGTTAAGCGCAGATAATGAAGGCGGTACTTACAAATTTAAAATTGAGAATATTGAGGGTAATCCTGGGACTGGAAGTAAGAAAAGTCAAATGGCTTCTTTTGATTTGGCGTATATTAAATTTGCAGACTCTCTTAATATCCCATGTCTTCATTTCATATTGCAAGATCAAATAGAAAATGTACATTCAAATCAGATTTCAAATTTATTAACAGAGATAGTTGATGAAGTTAATTGTCAATACGTACTTCCTGTCCTTAGAGATAAACTACCAATTAATATTGATATTACATCTTTTGAAATATTGTCATTATCTCAGTCCGATAAATTATTCAAGGTTCAGTAAAGCTGATTATCAGTGACTTAGATGTAATTGAAATAAATACCTTCACAGATATCTTGCCGCATTAATTAAGTCATAGTAGTTTATAGACAACGATTAATTATTATTGATGTTGAATAGATCAATACGATGTCATATCCTACCAGTAAAAAATCCCACCCAAAGGCAGGATTTTTTAATCAATTCAAACTTCAATTATTTTTTCTTCGAACCTGGTTTTTTAGGTTTTTCCTCAATTTCCGTTTCAGCTTTTGATTTACCAGATTGTTCTTTGTAATAGCGCATCACCGCAGATTTAGCTGCCGCAATAACTTCCCTGTTTACCTTTTCAGTGATGTGTGCGCGGTTCAAATCTTCAATTAAAATATATCCACTAATCAATAACAATTGCAAAATCATGTTGTTAATAATAGTATCGTGATTGTAGCCATCGGCAATGTATAAACTGCTGCAATCCTGATAAAATTCTTCAGCAAATTCTGGAATGTTGGGTAAATTCATTAGCTGATCCCACGATTCGTAAAAGCTGTTCATTTCAATATTCATATTTGGCGTCACCAGCAATGGTGAAAACTCATGAGCAGCATCAACAGGTGAAAAGCCTTTTAGATTAGACAAATCAACTTTGGTTTTTACATCATCGATACGCACAAATTCTGCCTTACGCATTTGTTCCAGTTGCCACAATCTGAAGTTGTAACGATCAATTTCAGGGCTGATTCGGTAGCCTTTAAAAATATGACCGTAAGTTTTCTGAATTAGGGTACGAACCGCCTGTTTATTTTTATTCAATTGCGGGTTTTCAATACGTACCACCTGAATCAGTTTTTTAAGCTCTTCAGCTGCTTTCTGGGGACCGGAAATTTCACGGCCAGGCTTGCCCAAATCAGTTGAAAGCACACCAAATACAATGCGGTCACCTTTTCCGCCGCCATATTTGCCTCGTAAAATGTTAAGTAATTGCTTACGGCCTTCCTGCTGCCCGTATTCTGAAATGAAAGGTTGTCCGCCCGGCGTGCTGGCCAGTGCATTGTATACGCTGTTAAAGAAAGCCCGATCCAGTTGAAACTGAATGCTATTTTCCTCATTATCAACAGCTATCACATCAAAACGGTTTTTGATGATATCGAAAGCAATGTCATTGACCACATACCCTTTTTCTTTTCGTTTGAAAGCCTGTCCTTTGAAAATTCTGCGCACAATATCCTCAATATCAATTTTATCCATCATTTTATATGATGAACATAAAAAGAATTGTCCTGTTGATGGATGATGTTCCCAATCCAGGATATCATCAATATAATTTCCATGCTCTTCAAGTACCGAAACTACGTTAGCTTTGGCAGGATAGCGCAATAAAGTCCTTTGGAAGTTTGGATTATCGCCACTGGTGGCTTTTTCCTTACGCTCGCCGTGTGAATCGCGATAGAACAAGAAATTCTCGGGATTATCAAAGCGGGTAATGCCTGCTTCCTGCCTGGCATAATTACTTGCCGACAAGATAATATCAATTTTAAATGGCATGTTAATATCACATAAACCACTAATGGTACTCCTTGAATTTAAATCAGTTACATTGCTATCTGAACTACTTTGGAACAGTGAATTATAATATTTGATATAATCAGGATCAAAATCGGTAACACGAGAAAAATCACCTACTTCAGTTCCAATTCCATAAATATTTCCTTCCTTATCGGGGAAAATATGGAACATATCGCCGGCAATTAATTTAATAGAACGAATGTGCGTCAAATCCTTCTTCAACCATTTTAGCATCATGGCAGCCAGCATTTCTGATTTTCCAACTCCGCTGTCACCATCAACATGCACCACAAAAATGCCGCCGTCTTCTTCTTCAATGGCAAATAGGGAGCCATGGATAGGAATGCCCCCCATTTCCTTAACTTTCTCATTAATAAGGGTTAATCGGGGTTTTTTTACATTACCAAAATAATCGGCTTTGTTATCAAGTGGGGTTACCAGTGTTTTAATTTTACCATTTGGCCCGTCCAAATCAAAATAACCCACATTTGGGAAAGAAATCACTTTGGTTGGGGCACCCAGGAACTGAATTACATCGGGTACAAAATTCTGGATTTCTTCCAATGAAATAATATCAGGGCCTAAAAGGCGGTAATTATCTGACAAATATTTCATGTAGGTTTTTTGAAATACAACCAATTCTTTAAAAAGGCCTTTATCAACTATCTTACATCTATAATCTTGTGAGTCAATGTGTTCTACAAAGCGCGACATACGCCTGCCAAAGAAAGAAGCAGTTGGTTTTGTTGCAAGATTTTTAATATATTCATTTGGCGAAGCCTGTTCTTTATTTTTGGCTGCTTTTTTAGATGCAATCCGTTTTTCAACTTCATCGGCTGTAAGATCCACTTTATGATAGGGATACTCCCTTTTTTTTGCATCAGTTGCCTTCCGTGTATGCACCTGAACTGGCTGTTCTGCAGAAATTACACCACATTTCACCATAATATCCTTGATCCACTTTAAAGATCCATTGTTAAAAGTTTCCAGCACATCCGATTTCATTTCAAAATCTTTGTAAATAGTTATTCCATGCTGAATTATTTCATTGATCCCTGAATTTTGTGCTTTATAAATGGTTTCGATGAAGCGCAACAAGGTATGCGTATACTTTGTGTAATATTCGGTAGCCCGTGTATTGTTTATAATGCCTATCAGCATCATACTGATGTCTCTTGATTCAGTATGCAGTTTGCTTTGGCTGACTTTTATGTCTTTTTGCGCAATAATTTCATTTAAAATATTTATTACATCTTCTCTAATAAATTTTGTAATAAAATCATCGGTAATAAGCCTGATTTCCTCATCATCAAGGCCATCCAAATGTGATTGGTATTGTATTAACTTACTGTAGAACAGCTTTTCGAAATGCTTGTTCCGTTTTAACAGATAGATGTATAATATCCTGTAATTCAGCGAGATATCTTCGGATAAAATCCTTTTTGAAAATAGATCAAGAATAAGTCCAATGTTTTTCTCGGATAAAGAAATGCCAAGAAATTTTTCATTAGTTCTTAAATTTCGTACAAATGACTCAACATATGATTTTAGACCAAATTGGCTAACTTTAATACCAGTGATTTCCTCAAACTGTTCAAGGCCTGTATTCATTAATTCGCCGATGCTTGGCTCAATACCCCTGTTTTCAAAGGGTAAATTGAAATGAATCATCAGTTCCCGGATGTGCTTTTTGAGGATCATGTTTACCCCTTCGAGTTTTTGTTGATCCGCAGCTACATTTTTGCTGGCATCCAAGGCCATAATTTTGAATTTTGAATCGGAAAACAAAACATCTTCCAGCTCAATCAAAATTTCTTTCATCGTAATCAGCTCATCAACACCATCCAGAGTATATGAATTT
>JARGGF010000479.1 GCA_029210905.1 Bacteroidales bacterium
TCGAGGTTCACTAATGAGATCCCTTCATCAGGAAAATCAAAATGAAAATCACTTTTGGTTTTTATCTGTTCATCATTAATATTTCCAATTTCGCTTGGCAGATCTTTTATACACAGTGTACTGTTTGTTTCTAATATAATAGCACGCTCCATTACATTTCTTAGTTCTCTGACATTCCCCGGCCAATTATAACGCAATAATATCTGTTTTACATCCTCTTCAACACAATTAACTTTTTTATCGAAGCGAAGATTGAATAAACCAATAAAATGTTGAATTAATGGAGGAATGTCTTCCTTTCTTTCGCGCAAGGGAGGTATTGTCAGCTGAAAAACTTTTAAACGATAATACAAGTCTTCCCGAAAGGTTTTTGATTTTATAGAACTAAGAATGTCTTTATTCGTTGCAGCTATAATACGCACATTTACAGTAATATCTACTGTTCCTCCTAATCTGCGTACAAATCTGTTTTCTAAAACATTAAGTAGTTTTATCTGGGTGGTCAGATTAATATCACCAATCTCATCCAGGTAAACAGTTCCATTTTCTGCAATTTCAAAAAGCCCTTTTTTTAGCTTTGTTGCATCGGTAAATGCACCCTTTTCATAGCCAAATAACTCGCTTTCGAGCAGGGTTTCCGGGAGTGATGAGCAATTTATTGTTACAAATGGATAATCCTTTCTGGAACTTTCATTATGAATTGCTTTGGCAAACAAATCTTTTCCGGTTCCACTTTCACCTAGCAGAAGTATGGTTGTAGTTTCTGTTTGTGCTATCTTTTTTGCAAGGCTAATGATATTTTTCATCGCTGCCGAATCGCACAATATATTATCAAAAGTAATGGTGCTGCTTTGTTGTCTCTTTAAAAGCTGAATTTCTCTATTGATATTTATTTTTTTTAAAACATTATCAACAATAATATTTATCTCATCAAAGGAAAATGGTTTATTTATATATTCGAAAGCCCCCTGCTTCATTGCTTTAACGGCAGTTTCAATAGTACCGTAGGCAGTCATGAAAACAACAATGGTATCCTCATAAATTGATTTAATCCTGGAAATTACTTCGAGGCCTTGCATATTTGGCAAACAATTATCTACAAATACAAGATCAGGATAATGTTGCTCAAATAATTTTAAACCTTCCTCACCCGATTCGGCTGTATAAACGTTATGTCCTTTTAGATTTAATTGTTTCTGAAAAGACCATCGGATTAATTTCTCATCGTCTATAACTAATATTTTCAATGATTTCATACGTTTATTTTAATTGTTTTTTAAGGGTCGAATGGAACATCCTGATTCAATTTTACTTGTGCAAACCTTTTTGCATGGATGTTTCATGGCATTTAATCTAGGTAATAATAGTCTCCTGGATAAAGTCTTTTAAATTCATGCTGATTGGCCATCAGTTAATTAAAGCCTAAAGAGCTTAGTAAACAATACAAAATTTTTGTTTAAATGAGAATTTTGTATTTTTATAGAACACGCGCTTTATTCTAATTTGATATTAAAATTAGATTTCTATTGGCAGAGAAATATAAAATATACTGCCCTTCACTTTATTTTTTTCAACCCAGATTTCACCTCCATGTTTTTCCACAATATCTTTTACAATGGCCAATCCTAGTTCCGTGCCCTCCGTTCTGGTTGTATAAAAAGGTGTGAAGATTTCTGAAACAGTGTTTTCCGGAATACCAACACCTGTATCTTCAACAGCTAAATTTACAACTTTTTTCAATGGATCATAATTTGCCTGGAATGTTACGCTTCCTGAATGCTCAATTGACTGAATTGCATTTAATCCAAGGTTTAAAAGCGCGTTTTCAATCTTTTCGTGGTCAAATTTGAAAGTTGGAATTTTTGGTTGTAATAATAAATTGAAACCAATTTCCTTATTATGATTTTGACTTTTTAAAAATAACACCAGGGAGCTAACTAGTTCATTAATATCCTGTTCTTGTAAATTTAAATCTTTTGAACGTGAATAAATTAGTAAGCTGGAAACTGCATCATTTACTCTGCGTGCCTGTCGTCTTATTTCTTCCAATATTGGTTGGTTGCCTTTAACCCCCATTTCGTCAACTATAATTTCAATGGCATTGGCAATACCTGTTATTGGATTTCTTATTTCATGAGCCAGTCTGGCAGCCATTTCTCCTATTGTGGCAAGTTTTTTATTATAACTTAACTCCTTTTTATGAAAGACAAGTAATTCGTTTTGGGTTTGTTGAAAATTGTCGAGCATTTCGTTAAATTTTTTGCCAAGTTCCCCAAGTTCCTTGTCCTTTGGAATGTCAAGCCGCTCATTTAGTTCCCCTTTATTAATAATTTCGATTTTTGAATGAAAATGATTCAATGATTTCCGTATAGATTTATAGTGCATCAAAATTACCAAAGAGGCAATGATCAAAACCATAAAAACTCCGTAAAGAAGACTAAACTTAAATGAAATATTTTTATACTGATTGGAATCTTCTATAGCTACATCGTAAATAGCATATCCAAGTTTTTTTATCATGGGGTTATGGCAGGCATAACAGGCAGGCTTATTTTCAATCTCAACTAATATGCGCGAATATTGATTAACACGTAACCAATTTACTTTTTTATTTGGTGCTAATGGATTTCGCTTTTCTAAATCTTTAATAACAATGGGCTTATATTTAGAAGAGTATTTTAATTCTTCATCAGAATTATAAATATATGCATTTGCTACCCAGTCATATTCATTTATTTTATCTAAAATTGATACCGTGCTTTTACTGTCATGCTCAGTATGATAATATTCATCCATTAAGATGTACAATATGTTCTGGATATTATTTTCTGTATTACTTTGTATTTTTTGTGTCAGAAAGTTATTATACAGGTAAAAAGCAATAAATGAAATAACTATTGTTGAAATCAACAAGATTAAAATCAGTCTGGTCCTAAATGCAAGTTTTTTTTTCACTAGAGCTTTTAAGATAATTAATAATTCATTCCAGGGCCATGACCCCTTCCATGACACCGTAATAAACAATATTTAGTAGCGCCATTATCTACAAATTGAATTTCATTCATTCCACTTGCCGATACAATATTAATATCAAAATTTATTAAGTAAGAATTATTGGTACTATTTCCCTGGCTGATGCTTATACCATGGGGATCATGGCATGCATTACAAGGCGTTGTTAAATCTCTGATGTGTTTATCATGAAATGGGAACGATACGTCATTTAAGATGGATGTTCGGTTATGGCAGCTATAGCACAGTTCATAATTGGAGTATGACTCTATGGTATAATCGGCAGTTTCATACCTGTATTTTAATATAGAAGGGTAAATTGAGCCATGCGGCCCGGCAGGAACATTAGTTCCATTACTAGCATGACAATCAGTACAATATATGATACTTGAAGTACTTAAAGGTAAAATCAGGCTGGGTACATTCAGATTTTTTCCCTGCCCTGCCACAGGATGGTAGGATGGGTTATTCACATCAAATTCTAACCTGACACTAAATTGCACTATTTGCCTGGCTGTTGTATTTGTTACAACAGGGTTGTCTGCATGGCAACGATAACATAATTCATATTCAAACTGAATATTGCTAACAGGGTTTCCTCCTTGATCAATGCCTCTGACACCATTAAGAAATCCATTTGCAAAAGGTGCATTTGCGGCCGTATTATTTACTGCATGTGGATTATGACAATCTTCACATTCAACATGTACTTCATTTGGGTCTGCATTTTCAAGTGGGCTATGTATTTGATTATAAGCATAAACATTATGACGATAGACTTTACTAAGCTCTGTTTCAATATTTGTAGCCGCAACATTTCCATTGTGACAGTCCAAACAATTATTTTCTTCAAGGACTGATTTCATAAGTCTGGTTTTTCCGCTGGCACTATGCGAATCATGACAATTTTCACAGGCATTTTCTGCAACGCTTAAATATGGATTTTCTAAATGTGCCCATGGATTTGTGCCTGCACTATTCCAGGTAGCTGTGGAACTTTGATGGCTCGATGCTGTCCAGTAATCACGATTGTGGCAGGAAAAACATAATTCAGAAAACTGTGTTGTAGCAAGCAGGAAATTTTGATTTATGCTATTATGTGGATCGTGACAGGATGTGCACTGCACTTTGCCATTATTATCAAGTTTTGCCGGGTTTGATGGCGGATAACTTAACTGGCCATCAGAAGTGGCTATTGCAGCATTGAATATAAATGAAACCGGATGATCATCAGACAAATCGGTTGTGAGTGAATTTACCCCGCTCATTGTTGTGTAACCACCTGAAAAGTCAATACTACTGCCCCGGCTAAGTACATTTCCTAAAGCTATTGTTCCATCGTGGCACGAAAGGCATAACAGGGATGCGCCATCTGGTTGTCCCGGTGCAGACTGGAAAGTATTACTTATTGAATTGTTGTACAGGATATAACTTGAACCAGGATCCTCCCGGTTCCAAAGCGGGCCCATAGGATTTGTGCTATGCGTAGTATGACAAAATATACAGATCTCCGATTCTGAGGATGCCTTAACCGTTCCTGAACCACTCACTGACAGATTGTGAAGACTATTTACCACAGATTGGCTGTTTAGAGAACAAGTAAAAATTAAAAATACAAGTAAGGTAATTAATCCAAATTTTTTCATGGCAATTTTTTTTACAAAATTAATTCATCCTTTCGTAAATAAATTTTAAAAAGAATTAAAAGGCGTTAACGCGATTTAATGACGAGTTATTACAAAAAATGCAACAAAAAAGGGACTAAAAATTAGTCCCTTTTA
>JARGGF010000047.1 GCA_029210905.1 Bacteroidales bacterium
CTAAGAAATTACTTTATCCGAAAAATTACCTTTCCAAACGATTTTATTGGAAATGCTTCGGGAATAATAGATAGAATAAAACAAAATATTCTATATCATGGAATGAGAGACTCTTTGGTCTGGAAAAATAATGTTATCCATATTACCAATTCATTTTACACATATTCCTTTTGTGAAAAAATGGGTGCAAACTCTATCTATTTACTTTATAATCCTTTAATTGATGAAGTTTTTGCCAAGAAACCGGTCTTTCCTCGCAAAAAGCAGATTTTAATAGGTGCACGTACATCCAAAATATTAAAATCTTATCTTGAAAAATCACTCTCAGGCTTTACGGTTGTTCATTTAAAGAAAATGCCAATCGAAAAAGTCTATGAATACATGTCAGAATCGATGGCATATGTTGATTTAAGCACGTCCAATCGCGATAGATCACCTCGTGAAGCTGCTCTTCTTGGTTGCATAGTTTTTACCAGTAAATTTGGGAGTGCAAGATATTACCAGGACGTCCCCATCCCGGAAGATTATAAGTTTGCTGACAAATTGTGTAAATATCCTAAATTAAAAAAATGTATTATTAACAAAGCTCTGAATTATGATAAAATAATTAGTGACTTTGATTATATTAATAACAAAACTATTGAAGAAAAGAATAATTTTGTTGAAAAGGTAGGAGAAACATTCAAAAATATTGAAGTAATTTGTTTTAAACATAAAATTTCTTGAATAATAAAATATATCTTTATTTGATGATTTAAATTCCCCCCAGCCTGAATAGATTACTTAAGTTAATGTAAGAATGAATTTTTGATGAGATTTTTCTTTGAAAGTGAGAGATTGCTAATTATTTATAGAATTTTACTATTAATTTGCTTACTTAAATATATGAATAAGAAATATGATTAACGATAGAATAAATAATCCTAAAAGCCCCAAATATCATGTTAAGAAATATTTGGAAAGTCGCAAAGAGTTCCTTCAAGATAAGGTAGTTATAGATATTCCAGCAGGAAATGGAGTTACAACAGAAATTTTGCAGGAATTAGGTGCAAAAGTTGAACCTTTCGACCTATTTCCAGAATATTTCCTTCTGAAAGATATTGAATGCAAGCAAGCAGATGTTTGTGATAAAATACCAGCAGATGACAGCCATGCAGATATGGTAATTTGTCAGGAAGGGATTGAGCATTTTAGTGATCAATTAAAAGTATTTAAAGAATTTAATCGTGTACTAAAACTGAATAACGAACTTTTAATTACCACTCCTACTTATTCGAATTTAGCATCGAAACTAAGTTATCTGCTTTTTGAAAGTGAAACTAATAAACAAATGCCCCCAAATGAAATTGATGAAATATGGATGTCGGACAAGTCACTTTCAAATGAGATATATCATGGCCATATTTTTCTAATTGGATTGCAAAAAATGCGTGTATTAGCGAAACTAGCAGGCTTTAGGATTAAAGAAATAAAATGGCTAAGAATTAGCAAAGGTTCACTTTTTTTATTCCCATTTTTATATCCATTTATTCTTCTAAGTTCCTATTTGCGTTATTTTAGAATGCGCAGAAAGAACAAAGGAATTTCAAAAGAGCATTTGAGAAAAGTATACATGGAACAGGTTAAAATTAATATTAGCCTCAAAACACTTATAAATAAACACATTTTTATTATATTCGAAAAAGAAAAAGAATTACAAGATCTTGATTTTAGGTTCGATAACAAAATAAAACCGTTTGGTGTGGTGTTAAAATGAGTGCAAAAAATTGAAACCGTATAGTTCGCACCACTCCATTTTTGTTAAATAACACAGAAATATGATCAATCTTTTTCCGACTTCACACAAACGGCAAAAAGACCATTACACTCTTCGGGTGTACCAACTGACACACTATTTTGGTAATACTTTTTAATATAATTAATATAGTTTCGTGCCCATGAAGAACTTCTCCTAAAAACGAAAAATAAGGTGCCCATACTTCGTAAAAACTTATACCGTTTTCTCTTAGAACCTCTCTTTGAATATCCTGTCAGCTCCTCTATTTTAAAATATGGCTTAATAGTAGCTTCCAGGCTGGCTTTGTTAAAATGTTGATAATGCTTATCAGTTAGTTCCATATTGTCTGATGGAACAGTAATTATAAGCTTACCATTGTCATTCAGAACTTTTGACAACGATAATAAAATAGCATCAATATCACTAGGAATAAAATGTTCAAGAACCTCCATAAGCACAATTGCATCAAATTTGTACGGTATATTAAGATTTTTTAAGTCTTGCACAAAAAACTCAAGCTCCGGATTAAAACCACGTGCAAAAGAAATGGCCCTTTCCGAATAATCGACGCCAACTACCTTGTAATTATCGCTTTTAAGTTCATAGCATAGTCTTCCATCGCCACAACCTGCATCTAAAATTATTTTGCTATCTAAAGATTTTATCTTCTCTTTAACAATCCGCACAAGATCCAAGGGTTCAATAAATTTAAAACATTTATGTTTATCTGATATAAAATCAGCAAAATGATATGGAAAGGCATATTCTTCCTCCTGAACTAATTGGTTTTCTGTCAAGTTCTTCATCTAGATAATATTATTAATTACATTAAATGTTACTATGAATTCATATTAAATGATATTTTGAATAGGTCTCAAATAACTAAATATGAGAGCTTTTACTAAAAAAACAAATAGTAAATAAGTCAATATTTTCGAAACGATAATTTAAAACCATTATCTTATTTTTTTACCTTCACATTTATAAATAGGAAGATATTCTAAAAGGATCTTTCTTTTTACTTGTTAATAAAAGACAATATATTTGTAGAATTAAGTTACAAATTGAATTTCTATTACTAAATCAATGGCATTCTATATTGAGGGCTTAAATCGCTTGAATAATAATCCATATCAACTACCCCTTTTTTGTTTTATTTCTTAAGCTAATGTTATTATTGTAATTCAACCAATTCCTTATAAAGCTTCAAGTATTCCTGTGTGTTTTTTTCATGTGTAAAAGTTTTTGCATATTCCCTCTGATGTTGCTTAAATTCCTCATCATCAAACTTTTTCAGGCCATAATTAAAGATTTTCAACATATTTTCAGGATCAAAATCAGTCCAGAAAAAAGCAAACTCCCCTCCTATTTCTTCTAAACTGGTACGATTGCTACAAAATACTGGCTTATTACTGAGCATAGCCTCAATCACTGGTAAACCAAACCCTTCAGCTATTGACGGAAAAAGAAATGCTTCGCAATGATGGTATAAATAGTTTTTTTGAAGTTCCGAAATACCACCAGGTAAAAAAACTCTGCCCTTTAATTTATTATCAAGCACAAATTGCTTCATTCTGGAACCATAATTAGTATCATTTTCACCAGCTATTACTAATATCGTATCTTCCGGTAACAGCTTTATAAAAGGCAAAAGTACATGAAAGTTTTTCTTTTCAAGAAACTGCCCAATTGAAAACAGAAACTTTTTATGGCCAAGCCAATCCGGTTTTTCAAAGTGCAAGCCTGGTGCTGTTACACCATTGTATATAACGCGGACTATTTTGTCTCCCGGGATATCAAGATTTTTGTAGCTGATCTTCTTAGTAAATTCGGAAATAAAAGCTATTGCATCTGATTTATAGATATTTCTCTGAAGTTTTTTTAAATACCTTTTCTTTTTAGTTTTACTTTTTGTGAATAAAAAATTTAAATCGTGAATGGTTATTAGATTTCTTTTTGCAGCTCCAAATTTAAAAGATGGCAGTTGGTGTGTTACGTGGCATATGTCGAATTTGCCCATATATCCATCAAAAAAATTACGGTGTGGTATTAAATTTACCGTGTCAATTTTGTTTTCAAATTCCTCGCTTCCATTGGCAGGTAATAAAAAGCTAAAATCCAGTTCCGGTGTGTTGGTTTCAAGCAGTTTCCTTCCTATATTTTTTGAAACCTGACCTAATCCACAATTTGGATGTTTTAACCTGTCAAGGCATACAAGTACCTTTTTTCTATCTGCCTCGGTTTTACCATTAAAAGTATAAGGAATAATATAATGGATTCCGAAAAAATTCAAACTGCGCTTCTTCAAGCCAGAATATTTAAGATTTTTTATCAAATCAATCTTAAATTTTTCAAAATCGATTATCCCGGTTTTTGTTTCAATCTTGTTAAAGAACTCATCTTTGAAAAAAGAAATGTTCACTGAAATAGTAGAAGGGGCACTAATAGATTGGAAACGATTAGTTATAGCAGCAAGCATTGAGTTAAATGCAGAACTGTATCTGAATTTCGAGAAAAACCTCCAATCTTTGAACTTTCCATGAATAAGTAATTTTGATAAATGCTGATTGAGTCGCATATCAGAACCTTGAAGGTAGTGTCCTTTTTTTGAGTATTTTAAATGATCATGCACAAAATCCTTATGCAAAACCCCATTGCCTTCAATAAAGATAAGATATTCACTGGCAGCCCTTCCAATAGCTAAACTACATGGTTCAATGTACGATTCATCTCCTCCATCTTTCCACGAAAGTTGAATTGGAATAAAACTTCTTTTCTTATAATTATTAATTACTTCTAATGTTTCAGAACTTAGAGAGTTTGCAGTTATAATAATTTCATCAGGTGCTATGGCTTGATTTAAAGCACTTTCAAGCAATCTCTTTATTGTTGTGTCACAATCATTTGATAGTAAGATAATTAAACTGACTTTTGCATCGTTTCGAATATTTACTTCAAAAAGCTTAAGGTATTTATAAAAAGAAACATTGGCATTCATTACGGCAATCAACAATCCTCTGTAACCATCTAAAAAGGCGGCATTTACCAAAAATGTATTAAAAAAATCGAAGGCCGCATGTAACATTGCTTTTGCTGGCGATGAAGTACGTTTACCAGCATTTTCCTGGGCAAAAAGTTCAGAATAAAGATCCCTTTTTTGAATAAAATCTGAAACTGAAGAATAGCTAAAATGCCTTAATTCTCCTTCTAAAGTGCAAAGGTTTGATTTTCCAATTTCAATATGCTCATGGACTAGTTTTTCATTAAAGCTGGAATTTGTTTTATTATATATGCGGATAACATATTCTAAACCCCAGCCAGAGAAACGAATTCTTCTCTTTCTGTAGTAATTGTATCTTTTTAGCCTGTAAATTGAATTTTCTTCCGGAACCAAGTTCCGGATAGCGTTCATTAATTGCGGACTAATAACTTCATCGGCATCAATGGATAAAATCCAGTCGTACTTTGCCAGTCTGGCTGCCTTATTTTTTGATTCGCCAAATCCAATAAACCGCCCTTTGCAAAGCCTAACATTGGGATATTTTCTCGAAATATCCATGGTTTCATCTGAAGACCCTGTATCATAAACAATTACCTCATCAAACTCTTTTAAACTTTCTAATGTTTTGGCAATAGTTCTTGCTGCATCCTTTACAATAATGACTGGTGAAATATCCATCAGTTAAAAAATATATTCTTTTATCAATGAGCTATTATAATGTGGGGACAAAAGTAATAAATGCGGAGTGATTATTACAATTAAAATAAGTATTAAAAGTCCACAGTGAGCATTGCAAAACAAATTTGCTTAACCCAACTTACTTATTCTTTTTAATTTGGGGATATCAATTACTCTAATTTTTTTCCCTTCCAGAACAATAACATCTTCATTAGCAAACATTGACAGGGTTCTTATCGCATTTGAAGTAGTCATATTTGATAAATTTGCCAAATCTTCTCTTGATAAGTAAACTTTAATGGTTTTTTTATCATCTTCAAACCCAAAAGTTTCAATTAAGAACACGAGTGATTCAGCCAACCGCCCCCGAATATGCTTTTGTGTTAGATTTACCGTCCTTTCATTAGAGAAACCAAGCTCTACAGCCATTTCCCTGAGCATAGCAAGTCCTAAGCTTCCATTGCGCTCCAGGACATCAAAAAGTGCTTCTTTTTGGATAATGCAAATTTTACTATCTTCAATAGCAACAGCAGATGACATATAAGGATCGCCTGCAAATAGAGCTCTATAGCCAATAAAACCTACAGGTTTTGACATCCTTACTATTTGTTCGCGCCCCCCTACTCCTTCCTTTAAAACTTTCACCTTTCCTGCTGACAAGCATATTAACCCTGTGGGCTTATCACCCTGTCTGTATATAATTTCACCCTTCTTAAAACTAGTGCAAGAATGGTTTAAGTGCAAAATCTGCTTATCTTCCGGATCAAGCATGTTAAAAATCGAGTCCTTACCGTCAATGCAATTTTCACAATATATCCTTTTTCTTGACATTAGCCAATCTTTTATGAATTACAACACAAATATAGAGTTTTAAACCCAATTAAGAAACAAAACAGCTTAGAAATAGGCACTTAAGCCAGTTGCAATTTATGACCATTTTTTTTAAATATTAGATATTTAAGCTTATTAACCAGAAGAAATTCTAATTTAGAAAAAATCACTAATCAGAGTTATATTAACAAATTAGCTGCAAAAGAATTCCTGAATTGATTAATCCGCCTTTCTGAAATCAATTATTTCCTGTAAGTATCCATTTTAACTTGCCAACCTGGTCAGAGGATCCTATTACAAACAACTTATCCTCTGCCGTCAGTCTGATATCAACTGATGGATTATAAACAAAAGTATTATCAGCTCTTTTAATCCCAATTAAATTGGCGCCGGAAATCTTTCTTATGTTTAATTCGCTAATAGTTTTGTTCATCATTGCAGCATCTATTTCCCTACATTGGATTTCCACCAGGTTTACGTCTATTCCACTGCCTATTAGAATCGAATCCAGAAATTCAACAATATCAGGCTGTGCAACAAGTATGGCCATACGGCTGCCACCAATTTTGTCAGGCATTATCACATTTGTTGCACCCGCCCTCTTAAGTTTTATGTCTGAATGATCTTCCGACGCCCTGCTTATAATGGTTAAGGAACTGTTTAATTGCCTTGCAGTTAATACAATAAACAGATTGTCTGCATCACTTGGCAAGGTAGTAATCAGCGCTTTTGCATCCGAAATTTTGGCCTTAAATAAAAAATCTTCCTGAACAGCATCGCCTTGCACGAAACGAAAATTTTTGTTCTTGAGAATCTCACTATTTGAATCATTTTCAACCAATTCTGCGTCCTTTTCAATAACGAGAGTTTTCTCATTATGCAATAAAAGTTCGATGACTGCTTGCCTGCCATTTCGGCCAAAACCACACACAATTACATGCTGTTTGAGGTTTTTTAAATCTTTTTCCATTTTCCTTTTTTTCAAATAAAGACGAAACTCACCATCCATCATAAACTTGGTGGAATTAGTAATAAAATAAGCAAATACTCCAAAACTAATAATTATTAGAAAAGAAGTAAATATCATGCCCTCTTGTGATAATTGCCTGACTTCCTCAAAACCTACTGTAGATACAGTAATCATAGTCATATAGAAAGCCTCTATCAAAGAATATTTCTCAATGAGCATAAATCCTACAATACCTACTCCAATTACGAGCAAAAGTGCAACAGCGCTAAAATAAAGATACAATAACCGTTTGGGATTCACTTATTCAGTTTTTTTCGTTTGTTTTTTAAAAATCTCTATACCTATGCCGCATTTCAGGCACTGAACTGTACTACAATAATTATTTTTTTGTTCAGTTAATGCCTGACTATAGAAACCAGAAGAAACCTCAATTCCATTATTTTGCCAACCCCTGGTTATACTATTTTTTTCTGGTTTAATTTTTTCAAGAAAAGAAATTGATCTTTCTTTAATCTCCTCATTATCTGTATATTTACCATATACAAACAATAAAGGAATCACCGTATTGATCAAGATAGAGTCTATTGATAATGCTCCAAACCGTTTCTCTTTTGCTTCAGATTCCTTATCAAAGGTATAATGTGTATCCCAAAATTTGGAAGCCTGAATTTCAAACATTTTGTCAATTTCTGATAGCTCCCTGAAATTTAATATCTTAGAAAATAAAGATGACGATTTATAGATTAACACTGCAAATTGAGAAATCCTGATGTATGGGAAGTTTGAGGGCCTCAACCTTAGAAATTTCCATAAATGGCTCTCAATTGGCTTTAATTGGTATTTTTTTTTAAAAAAGTCATATTCTTTTTTTAATGCCAAAAAATAGTCCGTTTCAAATTGTTTTTCCCCTAAGAAACCAGCTTGACCAAACAAAATGGCTTCTAAATGCAACAAATTATTTTTATTTTTGGCAAGAATTTTCAAAGGTACAGATTTAGCCAGCCACTCAAAAGGTTCTGCATTAAGTTTAAATCCAAAACTTCGAGCCAATAGCTGGTAGAATGTTTCCTCCCAGCTATTTTTATTCAATGCAAGTAATTCGCTAATTTGTTTGACTTTTCTATTTAAACGCTCAATTAATACACTGCCCAGCCAAATTTTCAGCTTAAAGTTGTTAACCATGTGAAGATCAGCCTGACAGGGTATCCACAAGGCATTTTGTCTGTACTCATGGTACTTTTTTACTAAATTCTCATCAAGCTTTATTTCCATTACAGGCAATAATCTTCCATTCTCAGTATAAACCTCTTTATCGTGTTTGGTAACTATCTGTAAAACAACACTGTTGAACGCTTTATCCAATTGATGCTTGTGGGCATCCCAGTCAGAAGATTTAATGTGTATTTCTACATTCCCTATCCAGGTTGCTTCTTTTGTTTTAAACCGGGCGCCAATGAAATCGGGGCCTGCATTTGTATTTTGTTCACCCTGGCTTAGAATTTCAAAGTCTTGAGATTCCATGTTAAATAACACATAATCTTCAAATAATTTAAATTTCCATATAAAATATAAAAGATCTTCCTTCATTTTAGGCTCGGTTTTATATAATCTTGAAAATTATAAAATTTAACACAATAATGCATAAAAGAATGTTAAAATTTATTATCAGAAAATTAAAACAATGCAATAAATAAGTAAATTTGCACACGTAAAATTTTGAATTCGTTTGTATAAAAATCAATGAATAAAATTATAAAGCAGCCTAATAATTCTAAAAAGAGGTCCACAAAAGAGAAATTCCAGATTTATCATAAAGTAAATAAGCGCAGTGGCATATATCTTTTTTTAGGAAACAATTTTTTAAAGCTAGTTTTGATTTTAGCAGGAATAGTGCTAGCCATTTTCTTGCTCGACTGGATTTTTGACCTTAAGCAGCAGCAAGAACGAATTCAACATTTTGTTGACAGTTTGCAGCCCGTTTATGTATTCTTGTTTTTCTATGCTACAGAATCATTAATGGGGCTCATCCCTCCGGATATTTTCATTGTATGGTCAAAAGCAAGATATCATGAGCATCCTTATCTTGTAGTTACATTTTTAGCCACCATTTCATACTTTGGGGGCATAACAGCCTACTATTTAGGTAAATTAATTAGGAAATCACCCAGAGTAAATAATTACATTAAAAGAAAATATGAAAAAAATTTCAATTTAATTGAAAAATGGGGTGGCCTTATTATTATCATGGCGGCACTTTTCCCTTTACCTTTTGCAATGATGAGCACAATTGCAGGCATGGTAAAATATCCATTAAAACCATACCTATTATACGGTCTTACTCGATACATCAGGTTTTATTTATATGCATTAGTATTATTCGGCGCGTTGAAAAATTTTTTCTAACTGGAAGTTTCCTTTAATGCCTGTAATTTTGTTAATAACTCTCCTATTTGGACCGAAAATTCCATCAAGATAGATTCAGCAGTTGCATCGAATTTTACAAACGAAGCCAATTCAATAACTCCTATCGATTCGTTATTGTATAACACAGGAAAAATCAATAGGTTGGCCGGTGAAGCCTTTCCTAAACCTGAGAGTACAGTAATGTATTTATCAGGAATATTAGTAATATTTAATAACCTTTTATTAAAGGCAACCTGACCAGACAACCCTACTTCTTCTGTGAATTCCCTTAATTCATCTTCACTGTAATATGCGTAGGCGCCCTGGCGTCTGAATACATTGTCATTCAGATCTTTAACAAAGAAAATGCCTTGCATGATGTTATAAACCTTCGAAATATTAATCAATACTTTTTCAGTAAACAAGTCAATTTGAGAAATATCGGCAAGGTCATTATTAAGTTTCTCAAGCACTACTCTCCTACTCTCCAGTTCTTCTTGTTTAACTTGCTCCTGCTTTTTTTCAATCCGCTTTTTTTCTTTTTGTGACAGCTCAACGGTTTTAATCTCCAAATTCTGCTGTTCTTGCCAAACCATAGCTTTCAGACGAAATATAAAAACAACCAAAATAAATGGAATGAATATACCGAGTGCAAGGAAGATATATAAAAATAACTGGCTGTTAGTATAGATATTTGTCAGTTGCTGATTTTCGAATATTTTTGCAATAATAATAAAAGAAAATATGCTTAATGCAAACTGAAGTATCAAAAGAATTATTGCCGCCGTCTTAAATCCACTTTTTTTCATCTTTAGTTTCTTAAAATGTACTTAATAAATTATTTATTTTTTATAAAGATCTTTCAAAAAGGTTATTATTTCTTCCACTTTGAACACATGATCAATTTTAGTTGCACTAATAGCGGCGCTGGTCATTGTTCTAACCTGACATTCGTCGGGATCCTGAACAATAGTTAACCCTCCATTTTCCTTTACCTGTTTCATACCGTAAGCACCGTCTTTATTTGCCCCCGATAACATAATCCCAATTAGCTTTGACTTATAAGCGTAGGCTGCAGAAGCAAATGAAATATCTATAGATGGTCTTGAATGATTAACAGAAGGCTCTGTTGATAATGCAATATAGTTCCCTAGCTCAAAATACATATGATAGTTTGCAGGAGCCAAATAAACCTTATGCTGCCTGATAAATTCTTTATCGTTAGGTTCTACTACTTTTAAGTTTGATTTAATAGATAATGCTTCTACAAAACCACTGCGAACATGCTTTAATCTGTGCAAGCACAAAAAAACCGGCATTGAAAAATCTGCAGGCAGCGCCGAAAGAATATTTGTAACTGTCTGGAAACTCCCTGCTGAACCTCCAATAATGATATATTTATATGGCATTCTATTATTTTTTCTACTTAATTTAAATTAACCCGGAATTCCAACTGCTGTTTCAAACATTAATAGATGGAAATAAATTTTTGTATAATAATGATTATGAGACCTATAACAGATGGTTGAACCTGTCTGTTATTTATTGACACAACATCATGCCAAAACTTTTTTATAAATTCTCTCTGATTCGCTTATCACAATAAATTCCCTCTCCCAGGATGGAAAATCAACAGATTCTTTTATTCCAACTGCAATATATCCACCCGGTTTAAGAGATGTATTTAATCTTTTTAAGGCTTCATTCTTTAATTGAGGATTGTAATACAACATCTTGTTTCTATATAGAATGCAATCGTATACCCCCTGATGTTCATCGGTGAATAAATTGCGCTTTTCAACCTTCACATTATCAAGCAATTCTGCATTTAATAATGCTGCGTTTGATTTTAAGATAAAATAATCAGTCAGTTTTGCGCCTTCTTCATACCGGTCAAAGTTTGCAATATTTAGTTCCATCTTTTTATGATCAATGGTAGCCTTTTTAATTGTTTCAACATTTTTATCAGTAATAGTGCTTACATAAACACTAGTCTTTTCATTCATTTTAAGCTGGTGCAAAATTATTTGAAGACTATAAAGTTCTTCGCCGGAATTACAGTCTGGAATCCATACTTTAATTTCTTTAGCATACCTGTATTTTTTTAATACCAGATCTCTAAACTGAACCCAAAATTCAGGATCTCTAAACATTTCAGTGGTTTCTACCTGTATAGCATCTATAAATAACTGGTATAAGGTTTTATCTTTCTCTAACTTATTAATTAATTCATCAATGTTTAGCATATGAAAACTAAACATAAACTCCTCAATTCTCCGCTTTAGAGAACTAATGGCGTAATTAGAATAATCATCTGAATAAAAAGATTTTATACTTTGAAAAAGACTTTTCAAATCCGATATTCCCAATATTGTTTTTTTTAAAGCAAGCATAAAAAATATTTATTCAGGAATTAATCTTTTTTTATGTAAATCAATCCCGATTTATTAAAATTATTTGCCATTGGCCCAATAATACTTTCATGAATTCCAATCATTAACACACCATTCCGAAACAGGCTTTGGTTAAAAGTTTCAAAAACAGAGGACTGTAGCTCTGTATTAAAATAAATTAATACATTTCTGCACATGATCAGGTCAAATTTTGTATTAAAGTTGTTTCCTTCTGTAACTAAATCATGTTTGATCCAAATTGGTTTTTTTCTTAAAAACTCATGCACCTTAATTGA
>JARGGF010000480.1 GCA_029210905.1 Bacteroidales bacterium
TGATGGTTTCCCATTTATAAATATTTTTACATCAGAGTTACCATTTACCTGGATTTTTTCGTCAGGTGAAACCACCAGGGTAGGTACTTTTTTCAAAATTTCTAACCCATCTGATGTTTTGGCTTCTATATCTGATTCAACACTATAAATTAACTTGTCAGATTCCATTTTAACCAAGGGTAGATTAGCATGAACATTAATTTCATTCAACTCTAATGGCTCGGCATTCATTAAAAGAGTTCTGAAACTATAAAAGGGGGTTTCTTCCGAAATTGAAAAACTGTCAATGATTGCCTTATAACCCATTGAATTAATTAACAAAACATAATTTCCAGATGAGTTTAGCAATACCTTAAATTTTCCATCAGCATCAGTTATTTCCTTTCTTAATACTGATTTTTCAGGTAGTTTTAATATGGTCAATGTTGCGTATGGTATACCTTGCAAATTAATTGAATCAGCAATATTTCCGGTTATCTTATACACCTGTTGTTGCTGCGAAAATGAAATAAATGGCAATTGGATTAACAAGACAATAAAATATATTCTTCTCAATCCGGAAAATCGAACTTTTAGGTAGTATTCATAAATAAAATTTTTGAATTTTATTGTCATGAATAGCCACCAATAAAAATAGGGAAAAGCACTGTTTTCGTTGTAATGAGGAAATTTTTTCATTTATAGGTTTAGTCTGTTGCAAAGATAGAAATTTGAATTGCAAAGCCATACGGACGCTTTTACTTTTTTATTTTTCCAGCACCGTTATTTCAACCCTCCTATTTTGTTTCCGTCCTTCTTCACTTGAGTTATCCACTATTGGTTTTGAATCGCCGTAGCCTTTATAACTTAAACGGGAAATACTAATGCCTTTTTGGACAAGATAAATGAGTGATATTTGTTTTAATTCTTTATACAGAAATTTTGAGCTTGAATTCTCTGCAACCAAGACTAAAGATTCGAGCATTTCACCTTCAATTTATTATAGTCTCCCGTATAAAAAGTTAATATAACGCCTGATTCTAAAATTGTGTTCTGGGTAATAATTAAGCGCAAATAATTCTGTGTTTTGTGGGGAATATTATTGGAAACAATCAGCTAATTTAATTTTTTTACTAAATAAATTTATATTATAATAGATTTTTCACATTGTTTATGGCATAGATATTAGTGATCTCTTTCCATGTTTAGTTCTCTGTCTAATGTTTGTATCTTTTTACCAGTCTTGAAATTATAGGATAGCTTAAGTATATACATTCGAAAAAAAATGGTCGATTTTTGATTTGTATTATAATTATAAGCCGATTCATAACGCTCAAACTCCATCTCGTTGAATGGATATGATACCCCAGTAAAAATATATCCCTGTTTTTTAAATATCTTTTTGCTTAAATAAATACCAGTTATTGCAAAATGGTTTTTAGTGTATCCTTGCAAATCATAGTATTTGCCATTCGATGATAAACTAATATTTAGATATGTTTGCCAAGGAAGACCAATCTCTGATGAAATTGAATAACGGAGAGAATATCCAGAATTTTTTTCTATTTCATCCTTTATCATTGAATAAGATGTTTCTATATAGAAGTTTAGCTTCCATATTTTAAATTGTTTTATTGTTCCACTTAATTTCAAGCCAATCCTATAACCATTTGCATCATTAGTAGTATATTTTGTACTAATGTTTTTATCAACATCTGCTTTGGTTTCAAAAAGATCAGTCGATTGATTATAATATAAAGCTGTAGTAAAATATTGACCCCCTGATCTTAACAAATATGTAAGTTCAAAATTATCCTCTCTTGAAGGCAATAAATATGGATTTCCAACAGAATAATTCAAGGAGTCTAATTGATAAACAAATGGCTTCAACATCCAGTATCTCGGTCTAATAAGACTCCGGATGTAATTAAACTTTAAATGGCTTTTTTCATTCAGTCTGGTTAGAATACCAAAGGAAGGAAGCAAATCATCGTATTTATTTATTATACTATCTGCTATATCTATAAGCGTTAATTCTTCTCTAACTCCAAACTGAAAATCAAATTTTTTCAATCGCAAAATTGCTGTAAAATATATTGAATGTCGACTTTCCTTATTACGAAATATTTGAATTGCAGTATTGTGGAAGAATTCATTTTTACCGTTCAGATAATAAAATTTGTAACCTATTTGCAAATTAAAAATATCAGATATTTCATGACTATAATTAGTTTTAAAATTTATAGATTCTTTATGGTCTATTGAATTTTCAGATCGAACAATATTTCTGTTAAGCCAATAATAAGATTCATTAAAAGTGTTTTTTTCCTCAAATTGCATACGATAATAGTTGAGATCAACATTAAATTCATTCTCCTTATCATCAAAATGTCTTTTGTAAAAAACAGAATAATTATCCTGAAAATACTTCCCTCTGAAAATCTTCAGGCTATTTAATGAATCTGTTATTAAATTGTTAAGATATGAACCCGTATTTAAAATTGTTTTGAAATCACTAATACTAATTTTATTATCTCCAGTAAAATTCAATGTATTCTTATCGTTAATAAAGATATCCAAACCATATTGAAAGAAGTGACCCAGTTCCAATGGCTTGTCTAACTTTGAAAATGAATAATATCTATAATTTTCATTTGATTCATCATATGAAATTCTAATTGTCTCATTAATTCGGGAGTGGTTTCGAAAGTATATATTATAAGTTCCAAATAATCTGATTTTCCCTCTTCCATATTCCGCTTGAACATAGGAATCATTATGACTGTTACCGTAGTATCCGATACTTGAGGTACCCTGAAACCCTTGAAGATCCTTCTTTTTTAAAACTATATTGATGACGCCTGTGTATTCACTATCATATTCTGACACAGGATTTGTTATAATTTCAATTTTTTCAATTTCTTCCGATGGAATTGTATTCAGGTTTATAGGGCGTGCAAAACCATTGATTAAAACTAGAACATTAGCTTTACCAGGAATAGTGACACTATTATTCAAAGGATTTACCTCCAAACCAGGAATTTTGGCCATAAGTTCAAGAGCAGAAGATGAAGAATTTAATGCCATAGAGTCTGGGATAACAACATTCCTGTCTACCTTTACTTCTATATGTCCTTTATCTCCCTTTACAGATATTTCTTCTAGAAAAACATCATCTTCAACTAACGTTATGTTTCCAAGATTAAGTTTTGAAACCTTTTCATCGAAATTTAATTTAATAATTTGTTGTTTATATCCAATATAATCAATTTTTATTGTATTCCAGATATTGGATATTTTAGTGAATGAAAATTCGCCGTTCTGATCTGTAATTGTTCCTGCAATAAGGCTGTCACTATTTTGTAAAAAAAGCCTGATGCTTACATATTGAATTGCATTCTCGTGCATATCGATGACTTTTCCTCTTAAATTAGTTTGCGCACTAATTAACAAGTGATCCGAAATTAATAAAAAAACTATAAAAAAGATCTTTCTCATGAATTGAAGAAGAAACAATTAATAACAAAAAGCAGTTTCTGGTTTGGGTGCAAGTGGGCATCTTGGATCTGGAAAATCCCAGTTCTCGGCCCCATAAGCTTCAATAATAAACTTCCAACACACTCCCGGCATATTTCGACATGATTTAAAATCGTTACAGCTCTTACATGCACTTTTTTCTTGTATTTTGTTCTGAGAAAGTTTTTGTAGACTTAACGCTTTATCTGAATTCCACACTTCCATAATAGTTTGTTTGGTAAGATCTCCTATTATAAATGCTGGATGCCAGTATAATTCTTCACATATGGTAACTTTTCCGTCAGGTAGTATTATAAAATTTTCGATATTCCCAGTACATTTTGCTCTCTTAGCAAAATATTGATCTTTTATTCTAAACTCTCCATTTACTAGTTCTGAAGATAGATATGGATTAAAATCAATACCAAATATATTTCTCCCTCTCTTGATTTTTTCAACCAATTCAGATATTTTCTTAAGATCTTCTACTTTGGGCTTAAATAATTCAAAATCGGTTTTATAAATTGAATATCCTACAGGACTCAAATTTATATGTCTTATGTTTTTTAGTGAAGCTAAAAATTCTAACAATTCAGTTATCCCTTTTTTAGAGCTATTCAAATTAGTAATAATCGTATTCGTTTTTATAACAAAACCTTCAGCATCCAATTTTTTTAGAGTTTCGATAATTCTTGAGTGATAATTTCTGTCTACATTTAAAATTCGAGAAAGCACATCTTGATTCATTGAATCAATTGAAATCTGAATCTCTGTAATTCCAATATCTTTTAACTTTTGGATTTGCCTCTTGCCAATCGGAACTTTTGTCGAAATATATGGTTTAAACCCATTATCTAAAAGCTCAAATACTATTTTATCCCAGTTCTCTGATAAAAAAAGTTCTCCGCCAGAAATATCAATATTTCTCATGCCAATTTCTCGAGCTTCTTTTATTATAGCTGATAAATTTTCAAAAGTAATTGGACTGTAATTATAACTTTTATTTGCGTAGCAATAAATACAATCTGTTATGCAATTTGTATTCACAACATAAAGAGCATCAACAGGAGAATATAATCTTGAAGATTCATAATCCAAATCTTCAACTTCAATTACAAAATTCTCTGGTTTATAGTCTCTTACCATTTCCGTCTTATTTTTTACTATAACATTTTTCGGAAAACTATAGTATTTACCCTCATATTCAATATTTAATTCCTTTTTATTATCAATAAAATTCCTAACAATTGAAATAATTTTTTTCTCAGGTAAATCAAAAAAACATTGGA
>JARGGF010000481.1 GCA_029210905.1 Bacteroidales bacterium
AGGGTCCAGGCGTATTTTTAATTCACACACCCCGCACTTTGTACGGGGCTATTATTGTTTAATCCCTTCGGGATTTTAACTGGTAAGAACCACGAAAGTTGTTAAACAATAATAACCCCGAGAGGCTGTGCATTTGCGAAGCGATAATCTTGGGCTAACTTAGATAGATTTGAGAAATCGACTCGCGGGTTCAGCTTATAAATGCGATTGTCCTGGGGGGTCATTGACATTTTCAATAAAATTGGAAATGTTTTAAACTTTAAATATGTTTACAGTACAATTTTGTCCTAAATTTTATACTTTATTTGTCTAAAAAATGAAATATCTAAAAATCAGCCTAATTCTGCTTTTTATCCTTAATGTTGCTTGTAATGATAAAAGTGGATCATCTCCTTCAAAATTTCCAGTTGTAATAAGCGTTAATTTGCTTCCCGATTGGGCTTTTGAGGATGATTGGATTCATCTGAAAATGGAAAATACCGATGCTAATAAGATTGTTTATGACTCTTTAGCAACGGTAACTCTTGATAATGGGTTTGTAGACACAATTATGCTAAGTCCAGGTAATTATCAGTGTATAGTTGATATGGGAGCTTTAGTTGCAATGCCTGAAATTAAAATTAATAACAAAAAAATTGCGACATATGGTTATCCCGAAGTAGAAGCCTATGTCTTTTCAGTACCCTAGCATTAATTGAGCATGATTCTTATATAATTTGTTCCAACAGTATCAAATTTTTTATATTCTAAAAAATTGTTATAACAATTTTTTCATTCTCTTACAAAATTGTAATTGTCTAAAGTAAAGAATGTTAAATAATTTGAAGAAGATCCAAAAATGAAGGAAGGAGACTACAACTGCGGACTGCAACTTCTTTTTGCATTGATGATAGTTTTCTATCGCGCATCACTATACATGTTTTTGTTATTCATCTTTTTGTCAAGCTGCAAAGATTCTGCCCTCCTGATAAGCTCATTTTTAGAAAACAAGGCATCTTCAGTATTGTCAACAGCACAGACGTATCTACCTAGTCCAAAATTAATTTCCAAAGTCGTAGAAACATTCTTAAACTTTTTCCAGTTAAATTTTTTCTGTGTTACATGAATGCCTTTTGTTCCATATATATTAATAATTTCTTTATTTTTTGATTGCTCATTCCAATATAAGGTTTTATAGATATAATTTTGATCTTCGGCATCCAGCAAATCAAAAATACTATAAGACCAACCTCCTTTTATCTGGTTAGTAAAATATGCGGATGCCTGCCAATGGCCCATCATTTCTTTTGCCCATCGGGCGTAACCCTTATTTTTAGCGTAACTGTCTTCAAGCCTGTTTAGGGTAAATGCTGTAAATGCCTCATTATCTGAAAGTTTGTCTGGCATGGTAAAAAAAGTGTTATAAAATTCATCGTAGTCCTGCAGGCCGCCACCTCTTCCAATGCCTTCCAATATTTCAATTAATTCTTTTTCTGTTTTATCGGTCGATTGACTAAAAATAAGAAATTGTAAACTCTCATCAACCAGAATAAGATAAGTTCTTAACTGATTATTCCATAAAGAGATGCTTACTTTATAACCTTTTAATAAAGTTTTCGACTGAATTTCAATTTCTTCCATTTTTTCAGTAACATACTCACCTGTGTTTAGAACCAAATCGGCGTATTCATAAGCAATTTCTTTTTGTCTGTTTTCAGGATTGTTGAGGATTGCTCCTGTTTGAATCTTAGCTTCACTGCTCCTCAATTTTCCAATATCTAAAATTATCTTATCGCCAAATAAGTTGTCGCGATAAATTACTTCAGCAAAGCATGTTGTTGATTGTAGTAATTTTTTCCTGCTTATCCCTCTTGGTAAATCCAGCTTTAGTGAATAAATGGTACCAACACCAATTAAGTTTTCCAAACGCTCTGGGGAATTTACCACAGACAATTCATTAATATACAATGAGTTATTGTCAGGAAAAATTTTAACTAACTTATATATATCCTCCGGAATGTCAGGCTGAATGCTTTCTATTCTGTGTAATTCTGATAATTCTGCTGTATCTATATTAAAGTTTGCATCGGCATATTCAGAATAATTAACGATTTCCAGTTTTTTAAAGTGATAATTTTCAATTAGATAATTCTGCAGCAGAATTGCAGAATCCTGAGTTGGAATGGCACCATATAGTATTTGAAACCAGCTTCCTGAATTATCGAGTGTGTCAGAAATTTCAACAATATAAGCATGTAATCCCATATCGTTTACCCTTTTTGATACTTTATCAGCCTGGTAATAACTTCTTTCGCGGGAAATTTTCAGGGCATAAGGATTATCCTCACTGAATTTTACAACAAGCATGTCTTTTTCAGGAACTGATTGGCAGGCAAAAATTAAAGGTAAGCTAAAAACGAAAATCGAGAAAAAAGGTTTCATGAGACAGGTAATAGAAGTTATTTAAGCGAATTAAGCTACAATCAAAAATACTATTTGATTTTTAAGCAGACAAAACAATTTTATAATCTTAAGTTAATAATTATTACTGAGATTTTTCTGATTTTCTATATAAAAATTTACTTATGTGCTGAAAGACAGAAGATTATATAATTAAAATCCTCTTATATCCGGAGTTTTCGGCCTCAATTATGTGTCGATAAAAAAAATTTTTATCAAAAATATTAATTTTTTCTTCTTTAAAGTAATAAGTAAGATTCTTTCCACGTTCATTTATTAAATTGGTTAGTATTCTATTGGGGCAAGTCTGCAATTACTATATGCCTGAAAACAAAATTGTTGCAACTTGCCCCAATTATGATTTCTAAAGTTAAAAACCCTCCTTCAATATAATTGTACTTCAACAACACTGCGATAAAATCCAAAGTATGATCATATAAAAACTCATATATTTAGTATTAGCAAAAAATGGAAAAACACAATCATTATATTTATATTTGAGGTCTGTACCAATAATTGACCGAATCAATGAAAATTCTGCATACCTCCGACTGGCATTTAGGTAAAAAGCTTGATAAATTTAGCCGCCATCAGGAGCAAACTGAAGTTTTGAATGAAATTGCTGAATGTGCAGATAATCAGGACATTGACCTGGTTTTAATAGCTGGTGACATTTTTGACACCTTTAACCCTCCGGTTGAATCGGTTGAGCTATTCTACAAGACCATAAAAAAGCTTTGTAATTTTGGCAAAAGACCTGTAATTGTCATCGCGGGTAATCACGATTCACCAGAAAGGATTGAAGTTCCCGATGCCCTGGCACTTGAGGATGCTATTATTTTTGCAGGCTATCCCGATATTGAAGTACGAAAATTTAAAAACATAGCTGGCGTTGAGATAATTAATTCGGAACAAGGATATATAGAAATAAAGTTGCCCAAATACGAATATCCTGTAAGAATTTTACTCACTCCTTATGCCAATCAATTTAGAATCAGGAAATTTTTGGGTATTGAAAATGAGGAAAAGGAACTAAGACAGCTTCTGCAAAACCAATGGACAGCATTAGCTGCCAAATATTGCGATACGAAAGGAATAAACCTGCTATGCGGTCATTTCTTTTTTATGGAGGAAAATGGTAAAATGCCGGAAGAGCCGGAAGATGAAAAACCAATTTTACATGTAGGGGGAACACAGGCAATTTATAATACCAATATTCCAAAACAAATTCAGTATGTGGCACTTGGACATTTGCACCGCAGACAAACTGTAAGTGAAAAACCATGCCCCATTGTGTACTCTGGCAGTCCGTTATCCTATAGCTTTAGTGAGGCCGGACAAAAAAAGTTCGTTCAGATTATAAAACTTGAACCATTAAAAAGTGCTGAAATTGAGCAATTTGAACTGAAGAAAGGTATGCCCTTAATTCGTAAAAAATTTGATGATATAGCTGAAGCTTGTGGCTGGTTGCAGGAAAATAAAAAAAAATTAGTGGAACTGACTATTGAAAGTGATGACTTTCTCACAGCTGAAGACAGAAAACGATTAAATGACGCCCATCCAAACATTATTTCGCTGATTCCAATTGTTAAATCGGCATCAAATCCAGATGAAGGTCAAAACCAGATAGATTTAAATAGAAACATTGGTGAACTTTTCAAAGATTATTTCAAAAGCAGGCACCAGCAAGAGGTTTCTGATGATATTATGACTTTGTTTAATGAAATTAAAGCGCTGGGAAGTGATACAATCTGAAAAAGTTTTTCCATAAATAAAAAAAATAGAGCTATGAAATTGACATTTTATTATTTAATACCTGCGTTTTTTAGCCTTGGTTTTTTATTAAGCAGCTGCTATACAGTAAAAGAACAAAAAGTACTTTCTACACAACGACTTTCGTCTGATGCTGAAAGACTTCCAGGCGATTATTATACCTATATAGAGCTTGAAAGACCTAGTTTTGAGTCACCTTACAGTAATCTTGAAATCTATAAATCGGGTAGGTACAAATATGCGGCGACACAGGAAATTGAACAAACAAAAAAATTAGAACCTGGTGCTGTAATTATGGGAGGAATAGGTGCTTCTGCACTATCCGGATGGCTGTTTGTTAGTCAGGCGGAAACCACTCAGCAAATAAAAGGTAATGCAGGTTTGTTTTGGGCCGGTGCAATTTTAGGAGGAATATCCTGGTGGGCACTTGCTAAATCATTGCCTAAAAACAAAATAGTTAAAGTTACACGACCAGGCTTTGATTATCAGTGATTCCGAAAATAACACTTCAACGTTTTTTTCATTATCGACTTTGGGATATATCCACAGTAATTCCAGTCCC
>JARGGF010000482.1 GCA_029210905.1 Bacteroidales bacterium
TGATGGGATTGGACCGGAAGTTATCGACCAGGGATTAAAAGTATTAGGTGCAGCGGCAGAAAAGTTTAATTTTACTTTTAAAACCACTTTTGGACAAATTGGTGCATCAGCCATTGATGCCACCGGAAATCCTTTGCCCGACGAAACCATTGAAGAATGTAAAAAGTCTGATGCAGTTTTACTGGGCGCCGTTGGACATCCAAAATACGATAATGATCCAACAGCAAAAGTGCGGCCCGAGCAGGGATTATTAAAGTTGAGAAAATCGCTTAATTTATTTGCAAACATACGTCCGGTGGCCACTTACGAAATTTTATATGAAAATTCACCAATTAAAACTGAGCGAATAAAAGGTGTTGACTTTGTGGTTTTCAGGGAACTTACCGGAGGCATTTATTTTGGTGAAAAAGGACGTGAAAATAACGGAACTCTTGCCTACGATAACTGTGTTTATACTGTAGATGAAATTGATCGTATCACACGTCTTGCTTTTAAAACTGCACAAACCAGAAGGAAAAAAGTATGTCTGGTTGATAAGGCCAATGTATTGGAAACTTCAAGATTGTGGCGCGAAACGGTTACCAGAATTGCTAAAGAACCAGAATTTACTGATATTGAGCTATCTACCATGTTTGTGGATAATGCAGCCATGCAATTAATTCAATGGCCATCGCAATTTGATGTGATATTAACAGAAAACATGTTTGGTGATATTATCACAGACGAAGCATCTGTAATTACAGGTTCTATGGGATTATTGCCCTCATCATCTGTTGGAACTGAACTGGCTTTGTTTGAGCCGATACATGGCTCCTATCCTCAGGCTTCAGGTAAAAATATAGCTAATCCTTTTGCAACCATACTTTCTGTAGCCATGATGTTGGAGCACTTAAAAGAAACTGATGCTGCTGATGCTATTAGAAATGCCGTAAATGCAGCTCTTGAGCAAAATATTGTAACTGAGGATATTTCAAAAGAAAATGCAAAATCAACCAACCAGGTCGGAAGCTGGGTGGCAGAATACATTTCGAAACAATAAGTATAAAAAACGAAATTTTATTCCCATCCGTTTACCAAACTGGTAGTTGGATGGGATTTTTTTTGATAAAAAAGTTGACCATTAACGAATTTATAAACAGCCTATTATCAACACATTAGAAAATTTTAAAAAAAATTGAGCTACTGAAAATTTAACAAAACTGAATCAACTAAAAAGAAAATATATTATCTTTGTGCTCGATTTTGTTTTAAATTTGCTTTTTTTATCTCGTTTTGGTATTGAAAAAATACTTAAACCATCAAATTGTTTCAAATTTAGCAATCTATAATAATCTTATCAATTAAAATTCATTATATATGAACTTACCACCAAAAACAGGGATGTACAATCCGGAGAATGAGCATGATAGTTGCGGAATTGGTTTTATAGCGCATATTAAAGGCAAAAAATCGCATAAGATTGTTAAAAGAGGACTGGGAGTATTAACAAACATGGCACACCGTGGTGCCGAAAGTTCTGATAATAAATCAGGAGATGGTGCTGGTATTACCATTCAAATTCCACATGATTTTTTAATCGAACAGGATATTTTATTACCAGATCCGGGGATGTACGGAACAGGCATCGTTTTTTTTCCAAAAATTGAAGCTGAAGTAAAGTGGTGCAAGGAAGCTTTTATCAGAATTATCAAAGAAGAAAATGCAAAATTCATACAGTTTCGTGAAGTTCCGGTTAACAACTCCATTTTGGGCGAAATTGCACTTTCAGCAGAACCTGCTATATATCAGATATTTATATCTGCCAAATTAGAACAGGATGAGCTTGAACGCAAATTATACATCATAAGAAAAAGAATTGAGAACGAAGTAAGAAATTCGGATCTTCAGCAAAAAGGAATGTTCCATATTGCCAGTCTTTCTTCGAAAACAATAGTATACAAGGGGATGTTTACACCGGAGCAACTGGAAAAATACTACCTCGACTTTAAAAATGAAAGTTTAACAAGCGCCATTGCTTTAGTTCACTCGCGCTTTAGCACCAACACTTTTCCAACCTGGGGATTGGCCCAGCCATTCCGCTATATTGCCCATAATGGTGAAATAAACACCATTAAAGGCAACCGTTTATGGATGCATGCACGGGAATCATTGCTGGAATCGGAGCTATTTGGTGACAATTTGCAAAAACTTTTTCCAATTGTGGAACCAGGCAAAAGTGATTCAGCATCATTTGATAATACCCTTGAATTTCTGGTGCAAACCGGTCGTTCTATACCACTTGCATTGAGCATGATGATACCAGAATCGTGGAATGACAGGAACCCGATTCCCAAAAGCCTTAAAGCCTTCTATGAATATCACTCTACTTTTATGGAGCCCTGGGATGGCCCTGCCTCAATTTTATTTACTGACGGAAGATATGTTGGCGGAACACTTGATAGAAGTGGCTTAAGGCCTTCGCGTTATCTGATAACCAAAAACGATTTAATCATAATGGGCTCAGAAACAGGGGTTCAGGAATTTAAGGGCGAAGAAATTCAGGAAAAAGGAAGGTTGCGTCCGGGCAAAATATTATTGGTTGATACTAAACTGGGAATTATTATTCCCAACGAAGAAATTAAAGCCAATCTGGCGCGTAGGAATCCTTATGGAGCATGGCTTAAAGAACACCGGCTTAATCTTGAAGACATTGAAGTTAAAACCAGGGTAAGTTCAAATTTAGGCAAAAAACATGATACTTATTTAAAAGCTTTTGGTTATTCAAAAGAAGATATTGACTTCATTATCAAGCCAATGGCAATGAGTGGAAAGGAGCCAATAAGCTCCATGGGAAATGATACCCCGATGGCTGTTTTGGCTCAAAAACCGCAAAATTTATCAAATTACTTCACCCAGATATTTGCACAGGTTACCAATCCGCCAATAGATCCGTTGCGCGAAGGCCTGGTAATGGCATTGACCAACTATATTGGCTCGGTGCAAAAGAACTTACTTGATGAAACACCGGAACACTGCCATTTAATCAAATTTAAATCGCCTATCATTACCAACACGGATTTAGGCAAAATAAAAGATTTAAAACATCAGTCATTTTCAAATGTCACCCTGCCAATGGTATTCCCTGTAAAGGAGAAGGGCAAAGGACTTGAGGAGGCACTTGAAAAATTATGTAAAGAAGCAGAAAAGGCCGTTGACAATAAAATCAATTTTATCATTCTCTCCGATAAAAATATATCGGAGGAAATGGCGCATATTCCTGCAATTCTGGCAGTTTCAGCAGTTCACCATCACTTAATTCAGCAGAAAAAAAGAATGCAGGTTGGCTTAATTATAGAAACAGCCGAAGTTCGTGAGGTTCATCAATTTGCTCTATTACTGGGATATGGCGCAAGCGTAATTAATCCTTACCTAAGCTTTGCAGTAATTGAAGAATTGGCAAAACAAAATAAACTTGGAATTTCCTATACAGATGCCCGGAAAAAATACACCAAAGCCATTGATAAGGGACTGCTAAAAATAATGTCAAAAATGGGCATTTGCACCCTCCGCTCCTACCATGGTGCCCAGATATTTGAAGCAGTTGGACTTAATAAATCATTGGTTGACAAGTATTTCACTGGTACTTCATCAAGAATTGGAGGTATTGGGCTTGAAGAAATAGCGGAGGAAGTTGCGCTTATCCATAATAAAGCATTTTACCCAAATAAACTAAACGGTCAAATTGAAAGTTCCGGAACTTATGCTTACAGACAAAATGGCGAAACGCATGCCTGGAGTCCGGAGACTATCGGATTGTTGCAATGGGCTACCAGAAACAATGATTATTCTAAATTTAAGGAATTTACCTCTCTGGTTGACAAACAAACCAAAAGCCCTATCTTTTTAAGAGGGATGCTTGAGTTTAGGAAAAAACCAATTGATGTTAAAGAGGTTGAACCAGCTACTGAAATCATGAAACGATTTGTTACCGGGGCAATGTCATTTGGTTCCATTAGCAAAGAAGCCCATGAAGCATTGGCCATAGCCATGAACGAAATTGGGGGCCGAAGCAACACTGGAGAAGGTGGTGAAGACAGGAACAGGTTTAAACTGGACGAGCATGGCATCAGCAGGCGTAGTGCAATTAAACAGGTAGCCTCTGGCCGGTTTGGAGTTGATGCCAATTATTTGGTAAATGCTGATGAAATTCAGATAAAAGTAGCCCAGGGTGCCAAACCTGGTGAAGGAGGACAATTGCCCGGACATAAAGTAGATTCGATAGTTGCAAAAATAAGGAATTCCCTGCCCGGAATAACTTTGATTTCGCCACCACCACACCATGATATTTATTCAATTGAAGATTTGGCCCAATTAATTTTTGATTTAAAATCAGTAAACAAAGATGCTAAAATCAGTGTGAAACTGGTATCCGAAACCGGAGTTGGAACCATTGCTGCTGGTGTGGCCAAAGCTTTTGCTGATTTAATAGTAATTAGTGGAACCGAAGGCGGCACTGGTGCAAGTCCGGTAAGTTCAATAAAACATGCTGGTATACCTATGGAAATGGGATTGGCTGAAGCTCATCAAACCTTGGTAATGAACAACTTAAGAGGTAGAGTGCGCTTGCAGACGGATGGACAAATCAAAACCGGAAGAGACATTATTATTGCAGGTTTATTGGGTGCCGAGGAATTTGGTATTGCAACGGCTGCATTGATTACACTGGGTTGCATCATGATGCGTAAATGTCATTTAAATACCTGTCCGGCTGGAGTTGCCACCCAGGATGAGGAT
>JARGGF010000483.1 GCA_029210905.1 Bacteroidales bacterium
TTCTTCATTCGATATTCCTTGTTCTTTATTCGACATTTTTTCTTAATTCAATGGCATTACCCCCGTCTGGCTAAGCCAGCCTCCCCCTTCTCATTGAAAAAGAGAGGGGGGAAGGTTTCGCTTTGCGAAACCAGGGGGGGGTGAGTTTAATCGGATAAATTCCACCCAGTTAAAATAAATTCTGGCTTTTTGTTTTCAATAAACTGTTTTTTAATTTTTGCCTGTAAATCTGTTGTTTCTCCCGGCAGGATAGACACATAATTGTCTGACCATAAAACAGGAAGTATGGAAAATCCATCATCTTTATTTACAATTTTTGCTTCAAGAAAAAAAGCAATTACATTGGATTTGTTCTGGAGCTTAATGTCAAATATTTTGTAAAAGTCATCCTCACTTTCTTTTACGCCGTATTCAACATGACTCTTTTTTAATTTGTCCAAAAGCTTAAAAACAGCAAACTCGGATGATGGAGTGTGAAAATACCATCCTGGTACCTTTGCATTATAATCCAGCTTATCTTTTTGTGTAGAAAGCCAGTAAAAATTATCATCAATTACCTTATTATTTTCTGAAATTTGAAGGCTTAAAAAGTAAGTTTTACTTATGTTTTTAAGTTCAGGAAGTTGATAGACCTGCATGGCATAATTTGCCGAAATATTTTGCGCTATCACTTTTTCATGAATCAGTTTTGATTCAATATCGAAAACTTTTATTGATAAGCTAATATTTTCTTTATCAGTAAGCTTGTCATTAACCAAATATAAAGAATTATTATCGTAATTGTATACTGCATGAATAGGGGCTCCGGCTTTTTTTGCACCGTAAAATGCTCCGTTTGGCATTAAATAAGAATCGTAAAGCTGCCAGTACATTTCAGGCCAGGCTGAGTTTAACATCCATTGAATCAGGCCTGTAGCCTTATATCTATTAATGGAAAAAGCTTCGAACATTGGCCGCATAAGTTCATAATTTAAAGCCTGTGCCTTAAAAGCAAATTCTTCTACATTTTCAGGTTCACCATAACGTTTGTCAAAAGCATTTTTGTATCGTGAAAGGGTTCCGAAAGAATTTCGTCCACAGTGATATTCCCAAACATCATTTATTGGCCATAATTTATCTTCGGGAATCATTTTTTTTATGCTTTCCAATGGCGGAACCTGGGCTCCCGGGCCGGTTTCGGTATTAAAACCAAAGGCTCCCCCATACAATGTATCTGCAAACCAATAAACAGGAGGTACATAGGCATATGGACCCCGCATTTTTACACCTGATGGCCCTGCCAATGATTTCCATTCTTTGGCTGAAGCCAGATAAACTCGGGTAGAATCATATTGATTAAAAATATCAAAATAATTTTTTTCCAGTTCCGGTTTTGGAATGCAATCGCTTCCGCCTACCCATGAGAAAATGGATGCATGATTACGCAACCAAACTATCTGGTCTTTCCATGCGGCAGACATCATTTTCACATCTTCATCCGAAAGAATTCCACCATAAGTTTCGTCGCAAAACTTGCCCAGGTAACCTTCCCATTCCCAATGGCAGCTCCAACCCACCATTACCAAAATGCCAAGTTCATCACAGATATCATATAGTTTTTGATCCTTGCCCCAGAATCCTTCAAGCCGGATGGTATTCAGGTTCATGTTTTTAACATATTCAAGTTGAGATCGTATGGACTCATAACTATCATTAAGCGTTAAATCATCAACCCAGCCACCCCCTCTGATAGAGATTTTTTGACCATTTACTTTTATTCCCCTGTGGCCTTCAGGTGTAAAATAAGTGTCAAATTGCCTGATGCCAAATACAACGTCCTCCTTATCAGATACTTTGTTGTCAATAACTAATTCAAAGCTCATTTTATTTAATACAGGATCACCAACAGTATGCGGCCACCAAAGTTTCGGATTTTTTATTTTAAGTTCAGGAAAATCTGTTGGATTTATTTTTATCAATTTTTCCTCATTCGCATTCAGGGTAATATTTTTTTCAATAAAAAACTGGTCTCCTCTTATTCGTAATTTACCTGAAATTGACTCTTCGTGCATATTCACAAGCACAGTGCTCAAAAACAGATCAGCCTCGGTAAAATCATTATTTAACTTGCTCTCTGCAAAACTATTTTTAAGCCTGATACCACCATTAAACTTAATCTTTATGGGTCGGAAAATACCCATATTTCGATCTGGTGCAGCTGGATTCCAGTCTACAAATCCAATAGAAAAATCACCAGCTTTTGGTGGAAAAACCTCAATGAGCAAAACATTTTCACCCACGTTTACATAATCAGTGATGTTGTATTCAAACTGACGGAATGCATTTTTAAAATTTTCATTAGTGAAAATCTGATGACCATTCAGCCAGACATTTGCGCTATAATTAATACCTTCAAAAACCAACACTGCATTGGATGAATTTTCACTTATTGTAAACTGGTTTCTATAAAACCACGAAGTGTCAAACCTTGATGAAGGAATTTTTTCAAGGTTTTTGCCAAAATAGATATCTGAGTATTCTCCTGCTTCAACCAGGCTGTTTAAAATGGTGCCGGGCACAATTCCTTCTTTCCAGCCCGCGGCATGGTAATTTTTTTTTGAAATGCTATCTGGTGAAGAAGAAAGTTCAGTGGATGATAATATCTTCCAATTTGAATTTAAGTCCATCTCAAAAACTGAATTTTGTTTAGTATCACTGCATGAGAACAAACATGCTAAAAAAATATAAGCAATTATTAACCTGGCCATAATAAATTCTATTAATTAGTAAACCTTGTTGCATTTAATTGCGCTAAATTAAAAAATATAATGCAAATAATTGCAATTATTTTCAATTTCCTTGATTTCATAAATGTAATTCTCTGTAAATAAGTAAGATAAATTTAATAAATATTTCCTTGATTGTTTATAGACTTAAATCTTACATCAAGGTGTTAAATATCGTTTTGCTTTTATTAATTTGTTGCAAATGCTGTTAATTATGACTTTTGTAAGGATTGATGGGTTGGATTTCAAAAAAAATAATTTTGGACATAATCATTAGAATAATGCAAAAAAATTAAATATTGAACATAAAAAAGGCAATAAATTTGCATTTAAATTATTTTATTGTAATTTTGAGGGCAATAAATTGCATTATTTGTTCTGAAATGACACCTTATTATTTAAGTACAATTTTTAAAGCTGTTAAACTAAAGGTAGTGCACGCTGTTTCTGCTTTATCAATACGCTGGTTTTTTACAAATTTTATTTTTAAGCTCGTAGTTAAGCTTTATTGGAAAAGTGATGCTCTTATTATTAAAGGCATAAGAAATAACTTTTCATCCTCTGATCTTGTGTCCTGTTCTTTTCAATTAATTAAAACCTAAATTTTAAATTTAAATTCTTATGAAAAAAACGTTCTTATTATTGCTTTTTTCATTTGTACCACTTCTGGTATTTTCACAGAGTTTGGTAAATGGAAAAGTAAAAACTACCGAAGGGGAGATGCTGCCTGGTGTTCAGATTTTGGAAAAAGGGACAACCAATGGTACGATTACTGACCTTGAAGGAAATTTTAAAATTAATGTAACGGAGAATGTTACGCTAATTGTTTCTTATATTGGATACAAAACACAGGAAATTGAACTTGATGAAAGAACCAATATTGAAATTACTCTTGAAGTTGCGGAAACTGGTCTTGATGAAGTGGTAGTGATTGGATACGGTACCACCAAGAAGAAATTGAATACAGGAGCCAACCTGAATGTTAAAGGTGAAGATATTCAACAACTGACTCCTTCGAATGCTATGGATGCATTAAAGGGCATTAGTCCGGGTGTCAGCATTACTCAGAGTAATGGACAGCCAGGTGCTGGTAATAAAGTATACATTCGAGGTATTGGAACAACCGGTAATTCTAACCCATTGTATATTGTTGATGGTGTGGCTGTTGGCAATATTGATTATCTAAGTTCTGCAGATATTGAAACTATCGACGTATTAAAAGATGCCGCATCAGCTGCCATTTACGGCTCCAGGGCGGCAAATGGAGTAATTTTAGTAGCAACTAAAAAAGGAAAAAAAGGAAATAGACCAGTAATTACTTATGATGCCTATACAGGCTGGCAAAATGTATATAAAAAGCCGGATTTGTTAAACGCAAAAGAATATATTACTATAATGAATGAAGCTGAGGTTAACGATGGTTTAGTTCCTACAGATTTTTCTGCAATTTTAGCAAATTATCACCAAATAGAAAATGGGACATGGAAGGGCACCAATTGGTTCGATGAAATTACTGTCAAGGACGCCTACATCCAAAGTCATGCAATTAATGTTACCGGAGGTTCCGAGAAATCAATTTACTCTATCGGAGCATCCTATTTAAATGACGAGGGCATACTGGGCGGCACTCAGGCAAATTCTAATTACAAAAGACTTAATTTACGATTAAATACCGAGCATGTTATTTTAGAGAAAGATGGTTTAAAAACACTTGTTGTAGGGCAAAACCTTAGTTACACAAATTCTGAAAACCCCGGGATTAGAACTGGCGATATATATTGGAATGATGTACACAATACACTTATCACTCCTCCAATAATGCCAGTATATGCAGAAAATGGTGATTATCATGGAGCTTTAATGAATTGGTCAAGTAGGATTCCGAACCCTGTTGCTCTAATGGAAATATTAGGAAAATATAATTACAATAAAAGCAACAGCATAGTTGGAAATGTCTACATGGAAATAAACCCGGTTAAAGGTCTTAATTTCAGA
>JARGGF010000484.1 GCA_029210905.1 Bacteroidales bacterium
ATCAAATATCAAAAAAAAATATCCCAGTGGTTTTATCAGATTTTGGCAATATTTATTTTCTGGAATACCTTATACTGTTGAACAATATCAATCATGCAAATTTAACTCACTAAGGATTGCAATAATTTTGAATAAAATAGGAGCTACAGGGTTTAACAATGATTTAATTGCTAAGTTAAGGAATGAGCAACTAGGAAAACATTATCAGAATTATGTATTTAAAGACATAGGAAAAAGAAAATTTACCTTTTACGACATAAAAACTATTAATTTAGATAAATCCTATTCAAGTATTTCCGAAGTTTTAAATGATACATCGGTTATTTATAACAAATTATTAAATTACAGGCTGCCAAATGAAGACTTTTGTTTTAATTATTGGATTTATAAGGGGAATAAAGGGATATTAAATATTGGTTGTCAACAAGCACCACTGGCCGGACGCGGAGAAATCTATCTGGTAACACTGGTTTCAGAATTTGTTTTAAGAATTGAAAAAATTAAAAACTGGAGATCTTAATAAGTTATAAATGAATATTTAATGATTTATCATCCAATATACATTAAGTCATTTAGCGAAAACACAACATCAATTGAATTCTGATATGGAAATAAAAAAGGGAATAGATTCACCTATTTTTGATATGGATGGTACTTTGTGGGATGGTGTGGAATGATGCACCCATGCTGGCGCGAGATTATTCGCTATCGCCCATGAAAAAAGTTGCATCTCGTGCCCTGCGAATGCAGCTATTACGCTTGGATGGGCTTTCGTTGAAATGAGCGAGCTGTTTTGTATAGCAAAAAGGCAAATACTAAAAACTAAATGAAGAGAAAGCTAAAAATAATTATAAATACAATACTTTTAATTGGACTATTAGGTTGCGACCCAGTACATCCTATCCGGTTAGAAAATTTGACTGGAGAGAAAATCCAAGTTCTATACAATTACGATGGAGAAATTAATTTTTTTAAACCATATGATTTTAAGCTAGTTGAAAGGAACGGAATAAAATATAACAGTATTATTCTCGATTCACTAGATTATGTATACATTGGCGAAATAGTGGCCCGATTTTCACCAAAACCTGATGATATTACAATTGACAGACTTGAAATCTGGATGGAAAACGACACACTGAAATTTATTGGGAAAAGGGCTATTTTTTCAATGGTGAATAAACAAAGTAGATTGGATTGGAGAATAACTATAAAATGAGAAGATATTAATACATTGCATCTCGTGCCCTGCGAATGCAGCCAATAAAATCATTTTTTAATTCAAACAATAATAAAAAGCCCTTTGCAGGAAATACCAGAAAAAGTAAATATTATGCTGTTTTTTGTACAAAAATTCATATTTTAACATAGAATTTCATCAAACATTTTCATTTCAGGAATCAGAACACTGGCAAAAACTTAATATCAAAAGTCTTTATTACATATGAAGCCAACAAAGAAATATTTCCTGCTTTTTATTCTAATCATAAATATGGTTAATGCCAGTGCACAAAAAATTGTAAAAGTGGGAGCTTTCAATTTTTATCCGGCCATTTTTGAAGACGAGGACGGTAAAGTGAAAGGCTTTTATGTAGATGCACTAGCCGAAATAGAGAAGGAAGAGCATATTAAATTCGTTTATCTATACGGCTCGTGGAATGAAGGCCTTGAGCGAATTAAAAATGGAGAGATAGACATTATGACAAGTGTAGCGTTTACCGATGAACGGGCAACATTCATGGATTACACGCAAACACCTTTATTGACAGTTTGGGGCGAAGTATATTTGCTTCCCTCCTCTCCCATAGATGGGATTCTTAATCTGGAAGGCAAAAAAATAGCCGTCATGAAAAGTGATATTAACGGCATGCATCTTAAAGAACTCACAAAAAAACTGTCAATTGATTGTCAGTATAGCGAAGCCGGAGATTTTGAAGAAGTTTTTCAATTAATAGCCTCGGGACAGGTTGATGCCGGAGTTGTAAATAATACTTTTGGTGCTTCTAAGTACGATGAATTTGGTTTACGGTCAAGCGGCATTGTGTTCAATCCGTTCGATATCTATTTTACCGTAAAAAAAGGTAAAAATGCTGAAATATTATCTCTTCTGAATAAATACCTGAAAAAATGGAAGTACGATAGAAATTCGGTGTATAATATTTCCAGACAGAAATGGTCGCATGAAAAGATTGGTGCCATAGAAATAATTCCTGAATGGTTAAACAGAATAATTTACCTATCCATTATTCTGCTTATTATTTCAACAACTTTCATCGCATTGCTTCGTTTCCAGGTGAAAAAAGCCGTTGGGCGCGTTAAAAAAAGCGAATCACGTTTTAAAGCCTTTATGGACAACACTCCTGCTTATGTATATATAAAAAATAAAAATCTCAACCATACCTACCGTAATAAGATGGTAGATAAATTAACCGGAAAAATTGAAGATGATGCAATTACCTCGGCAAAAACAATATTTGACCCAGCCATTGCAAAACTGATTGAGGACACAGATAACAGGATTTTAAATTTTGAGGCCAGGGAGCTGAACATTATTTATTCATGCAAAATTGATGGCAAAAAAGCCTGGCTTCATGATTATAAATTTTTACTTGAAATTCCCAATGAAGAGATAGCAATTGGAGGGATAGCCATTGATATTACCAGCCTGAAAGAAACCCAAGAAAAATTAAATAATGCAAAACTTAAAGCTGAAGAAAGTGATAAACTGAAAACAGCTTTTTTACAAAATATGTCACACGAAATAAGAACTCCATTAAATGCCATTATAGGATTTTCAGGTGTATTAGATAAACCTGGCATACCAAAAGAGAAAAAGAAAAGCTTTATATCTATTATAAAAAACAGCTCAAATCAGTTGCTGTCTATAGTATCTGATATACTTACAATTTCTTCACTTGAAACAAAGCAGGAAAAGCTAAACCTCAATTCAGTGTTTATAAACACAATTATTGATGATTTATTTTCCATTTATAAAGAACAAGCCATCAAAAAAGATATATCACTGATTGCAGAAAAGAATTTAAGTGATGAAGATTCCCTGATTAAAAGCGACAAAACTAAAATTACTCAAATACTTAGTAATCTTATCACAAATGCATTAAAGTTTACGTTAAAAGGAACTATTAAATTTGGATATAGATTAATAAATGATGAAATTGAGTTTTATGTAAATGACAGTGGAGTAGGAATTCCAGCCGAACAGCACAAAAAAATCTTTTACCGCTTTCATCAGGTAGAATCTTTACGTGAAATTAATCACGACGGCACAGGATTAGGACTCTCAATTTCGAAGGGATTTACTGAATTACTGGGTGGAAAAATATGGCTTCAATCAGAACCTGGCAAAGGTTCAAATTTTTATTTTACCATTCCTTATCAACCGATAAATGATATAAAGAAACCAGCTACAAATTTAAAACCGAATAATACCCTGGCAACGGTATTGGTTGCAGAAGATATTGAAAGTAATTATGTGCTTATCAAGGAATTATTAAGCAGGCAGTCCTTAAAACTTATCCATGTGAGTAATGGAAAAGAGGCGGTTGAAATCTGTAAAACCAATAAGCAGATTGATTTGATACTAATGGATATTAAAATGCCGGTTATGGACGGATATACGGCGGCAAAACTAATAAAAGAAGATAATCCATCACTGCCTATAATTGCTCAGACAGCATATGTTTTAGATCATGAGTATAAAAACTATAATGAACCAGCCTTTGATGACTTTATTACAAAACCAATTGATGAAACTACTTTAATCGAAAAAGTGCTAAAATATATTGACCCAAAAAAAACAAGAAATAATTGAAGAAACCAAGTGTAAATAAATATTATCATGATTTTTTGAATGAATTTAAGAAATACAAATGGACAACAGGACTAAAAACAATGAAAAACTTTATAACAATTTAAGCGATTTTATGGATGGTTTTACCCAATGGGGAAAAGACGTGAGAATATTACCAAAAGAACCCGATATTGAATAATAAATAAACTTGAAGAACTCCAATTAAAACATTTATGCCTGATATAAATATTACGATAATAAAAATAACAAGTGCCGACCTGCCAGAATTGGTAAAAATAAGCCGCAAAACCTACTTTGAGACATTTCACCTGGTAAACAGTGCCGAAAATATGGATTTGTACTTAAATTCAGCATTTAATGAAAAACAATTGGCCGCTGAATTGAAAGAAATAAATTCTGAGTTTTATTTTGCTTTCTATAAATCTGACATTGCAGGCTATCTGAAAATTAATTTCGACTCTGCCCAAACCGATGTAAATGACCCTGATGCTTTGGAACTTGAGCGAATTTATGTATTAAAAGATTTCCAGGGTTTTAAGGTTGGAAAGGAATTACTTGAATTCACTATTAATATTGCAAAAGACAAAAAAAAGAAATATTTATGGCTGGGAGTTTGGGAAAAAAACGAAAAAGCCATTAAATTTTACACGAAATTTGGTTTTAAAATATTTGGCTCTCACCCTTTTATCATGGGAAATGATAAACAAACTGATTTATTGATGAAACTTTTGCTGTAAAATATCATAATAACTAATGTTGCGCATGTTGGATTATTTTTGGTGTTTTTTTGTGAATTATTGATTTGGTGGCATATTTTTTTTTGCGACTAAGACTACAAAAACACAAAATTGCACAAAACAAGAATAAAAACCCCCACAACATACTGCTTGCCTATCTTATAA
>JARGGF010000485.1 GCA_029210905.1 Bacteroidales bacterium
TTTTACTAGTAAATATGCTGAAATGAGGTACAATAATAAATAAGATGGCCTGCATTATTATCTTCGGTTACTGAGCCCCGCCTAAAGACATAGCAATGGCACAGGGCCTTGCCTTAGTTCTAACGATTTAGAAATACTAAAGGATTCAATGAATTAAAATCTTTAGTTTTTCTAAATCGGAGTTAAGGTCAAACAAGTTACTAATAACAGTAAATATTAAGCAAATTATAATGGCTGAGTTACAAATAAATATACCGGAAATACGGAACAACATTAAAAAACTAAATCTTTACCTTAAAAAAAATAATATTAAGTGGAGCTTAATTACAAAGGTATTTTCAGGTGACAAAGAGTTTTTGAAATTAATTCTTACACCAGACATAATTAAAGACATTCATTCAGTTGGAGATTCCCGGCTTTCGAGCTTGAAAAACCTTAAAGAAGTAAATAAAGATTTAATAACTATATACATAAAACCACCAGCGCACGCCTATATTGACGAGGTGGTAAAATATGCAGACATCTCACTAAACTCATCATTTAAAACCATTCAGGCATTAAATGAAGCAGCCCGAAAACAAAATAAAATTCATAAAGTTATTGTTATGATTGAGTTGGGTGAACTCAGAGAAGGAGTAAACAGGGATCAATTAACTGAATTTTACGAAAAAACTTTTAACCTTTCAAACATCGAAGTGGTGGGGTTGGGCAGTAATCTGGGTTGCATGTACGGAATTGAACCAACCTATGATAAACTTTTACAATTAAGTCTTTATAAAGAAATAATTGAATTAAAGCATGGCTCTAAGCTTGAGTTGCTATCTGGAGGAAGCTCAATTACCTTGCCACTTATCGAAAGGCGAATAGTCCCTCCTGAAATTAATCATTTCAGAATTGGCGAAAGTGCTTTTTTTGGAACGAGTCCGCTGGAAAACACTAAATTTCTTGATTTATGCACAGATACCTTTAATTTTTACCCTTCAATTATAGAATTAGAAGAAAAAGGAATTGTTCCGGATGGAGTTATTGGCGATGCAAGTATAGGCCATTCAGCTGATTTTGAAGATGGTGATTTAGGAAAAACAACTTTCAAGGCAATTCTTGATTTTGGGCTGCTTGATGTGGATCATGAAGGCTTAAGCTCTGATGATAAAAACCTTAAATTTGTTGGGATAACTTCAGATATGACAGTAGTTGATATAGGTGATAATAAGGATGAAAATGGAAAAAAGAAATATAATGTTGGTGATTCTTTGTGCTTAAAACCAAGCTATATTGCAGTTGCAAGACTTCTTAATTCCAAATTTATTGATAAAAAATTCATAAAAAAATAATATGCAAAAATTGGAACATCTTTTATCAAACTATTCATTTGCTAATGTCCTGCCTTTAAAATTATCCTTAAATAATGCTGTGGCTATAGATCTTTCTGTTAATAATAAAGAGCTGTATGAAATTCAGGAACTAAATTCCTCATCATTAACCAAATATGTTGAAAAAAAAATAAGAGAGGCAGGAGCTGAATATGGTATTGGTGGTTATGCAGAAGACAGATTAGTTTACCGAAGAAGCAAACACTTTGGTGAAGGAGAAAATGCACGAAGCATTCATCTTGGGGTGGATATATGGTGTAGTGCAAACACCCCTGTTTTTGCTCCTTTTGATGCTATAATACATAGTTTTAAAAACAATGACAACTTTGGTGATTACGGACCTACTATTATCCTTGAGCACAAAATAGAAAACACCATTTTTTATACGCTTTATGGTCATTTATCTGGAGAGTGGTTGCAAAAAAGTAAAGTTAAAAAGTCAATAAAAAAGGGAGAAAAGTTTGCAGTGCTTGGTACAGAAGATGAAAACGGGAACTGGCCTCCACATCTTCACTTTCAAATAATTACAGATATGCAGGGGCGAACAGGTGATTTCCCTGGCGTGGCGAGCCAAAAAGAAAAAGAAGAATATCTTGCGCTTTGTCCAAACCCGAATTTAATTCTTAACACTTAAAAATTAATATGGCTAGTACTTCGAATATTGAAATAATAAACGACGCACTAAAAAATAATGTAAACTTTGTTAATTCTATCATTGAAAACGGAACTAAAATTTCAGCAGTTATTAAAGGTAACGCATATGGTCATGGCACCAGTGTAGTTGTTTCAGCGCTGGAAGGATTAGGTATTGATCATTTTTCAGTGTATTCATCACCAGAAGCTTTTGAAGCTCTAAAGTCGAGGTCAAACAATTCAACCATCATGATCATGGGCTTTATCAATAATGAAGATTATGATTGGATTATCAGTAATAAAGTTGAATTTTACGTGTCCAATATTTATGCATTAAAAAAGGCTATAGCAGTAGCCGGAGAACTTAATAAAAAAGCACGAATACATATTGATGTTGAAACTGGCATGAATAGAACCGGATTGACATTCAGTGAGTTAAAAAAAGCAGTTGCACTTATAAAAGACAACAAAAATTTGCTGGACATTGTTGGGGTAACTTCGCATTTTGCCGGCGCTGAAAGCATTGCTAATCATATGAGAATTAAAAAGCAGTTTACAACTTTCAAGAAAAGGATAAAGCTGTTAAATGACAACGGTATCTATCCCAAAATCAGACACATTGCAAGCTCTGCAGCTGCAATAAATTATCCTGAAACCAAGTTGGATATGATTCGTACAGGCATATTAATTTTTGGCTATTGGCCGTCTGAAGAATCACTTATTTATTACATGCAGAAAAGAAAATTGAAGAAAAACCCTTTGGAAAGAGCTATTAGATGGAAATCGCAGGTAGTTGCAATAAAAGATGTGGCACCAGGCGAATTTATAGGTTATGGATTAAGTTTTCAAACTCAGTATAAAATGAAAATAATGATTGTTCCGGTTGGCTACTGTAATGGGTATAGCCGCTCTTTAAGTAATAATGGTCATGTTATTGTGAAAGAACAAAATGCTCCTGTTATTGGCAGTGTTAATATGAATATGATTATTTGCGACATCACCTATCATCAGGGAATTAATATAGGAGATGAAGTAATACTCATTGGAAAACAGGGCAATAGCGAAATCTCATTTTCGTCTTTTGCTAAAATGAATAATTCTTTAAACTATGAAATCCTGGCAAGGTTGCCGGAAAATATTGAGCGTATATTGATTTATTAACCCGAATAAGTATCTGATTCCAGAGCTAAGGCCTAACCTAAAAAAATAAATTATTACGGACGAGTTTATGCAGGGCTTTCAACAAAAAAGAAAGCCAACATTTTAATTGATGGGACTAAAATGTTATTTTTTCAAATAAACATTTATAATGTCTATAAATTGTTCATAATTAAATGGTTTACCTAAAAATTCAGAACAGCCGCACTCAAGTGCTCTACTTTTATCCGCACTGGTAGCAAATGCTGTCTGAGCAATCACTGGCAAGTCTGGTCTGATGGCCTTAATTTGTTTAGTTGCTTCAAAACCATCCAGTACAGGCATTTTTAAATCCATTAACACCAAAACAATATCATTATTTGTTTTGCAGATTTCTACCGCCTGCGCCCCATCAAATGCCCTTATTATCAGTAGATTTATATCAGACAATAATTCTTCCATTAATTCATAATTCAGGTCTTCGTCCTCAGCCAGCAGTATTGTTTTTTGTTGCTCCATTTTAAATTATATTTCTGATAAAAGATATTGCTATATTAACTAATTTTCTGATAAACGAGTAGGAATTGTAAAAGAAATGTTGATCTTTTGTCAGGTTCGCTTTCAGTCCAAATATTTCCGCCATGTTTTTCTACAAATTCTTTACATAAAATTAAAGCAAGCCCCGAACCTTTTTCATTTTTTGTTCCTACTTTTGTTATGTTAACATTTGGATTAAATAAATTGTTCAAAACATCAGAAGGCATCCCTATGCCCATATCATTTATTTCCACTTTGATTTAATTAAGGTTTCCAGCTATTTACAATTGTATTTATAGTATTCAGTCTGTAATATGTTTATAGTGCCCGATACTGAAATATCAGTATAGTTTTTCTCCAGAATAATTGGGTAATTTTTGTCGTTGTATCCGAAAGTAAAAATACATGTAATATTGCGCTGGTTAATATCATTGTAAGTAAGTTTTGACCAATTATTTTTAGAAATATTAAATACGTCAGGTGCTAATAGATAATTGCCAATTGTAAGAAACCTGAAGGAGTTAATTTTATTGTCGTATTCAAATAAAGTAGTCGAAAACACCTTGTAGTCACCAGTTTTGTTTTTGGATTTATTTCGGCTAAGATAGACTTTCTTTGCCGACTTAAACAACCCGGGCAAATAAAGACCAGTGTTTTTTTTGGTGGAAGGTGATGAATAATTGTCCCAATTTTCGGCCTTTAGAAGGTTTCCATTTTCCCATTGGTAGGTATAATAATCTCCATCTTCAATCCACACATCTGCACCAGCATCCTTAGTGTATTCAGTTTCTCTGATAATTTCATTGTTTTCATTAAGCTCTATTATGTTTTTGTATTTTCCGAGCCATTTACTGTCCTGATACTCATAAAAAATGGCTTCCACTTCATTAGCTAGGTGCAGATACGTAGTATAATTTGTTTTTTCACCACCCAAATATTCCTCAATTTGGCTTACGTTCCCTTCGGTATCATAAATTATTGAGGTATACTCGGTTTCTGATTTTTTTAGCTTTATCAAACGTCTGGCCTCATCATAAATAAGAGTTGTAGT
>JARGGF010000486.1 GCA_029210905.1 Bacteroidales bacterium
AGTCGGAGCACCGGTTTCGACAACTCTCAACCTCCGAGGTAAGGTGTGGCTGAGGCCCTCGAAGCCACCTTTTTCTTATATTAATTATTAATATCGAGCTTTATTAACTAATAATTATTTTGCTCATCGAACACAGCCTGCATATTCTCAGAGGAACATTTTGTAATAAATTTTCTGATCAATACATGGTGAAGCATGCATGTGCATAAAAATTTATGTCATAACTTGCGTAATAATTCCCATTTAACTTTTTGAGTATTAACAGAAAAAAAGGAGGATGCCATGCCAATCAAAAAATTAAAAGAGTTTTTGGATAGTCATGAAATCGAGTATCTAACCATCCATCACTCAATAGCCTATTCAGCGCAAAAAATTGCTGCAAAAACGCATATCCCCGGAAAAGAATTAGCCAAAACAATAATGGTTAAAGTGGATGGCAAATTAGCTATGGCCGTTTTACCGGCCTCATACAATATTAATTTTTCCCTGTTAAAGGAAGCTATTAAAGCTGAAAAAGTAGTGCTTGCCAGCGAATTTGAATTCAAGGATATATTTCCACAGTGCGAAGTGGGTGCCATGCCACCTTTCGGAAATTTATATAACATGGAGGTTTATGTTGCTGAAAGTCTTGCCGAAGATGAAGAAATTTGCTTTAATGCAGGCACACATATGGAGCTGGTTCGATTAGCTTATAAGGATTTTGAGCGCTTGGTAAAACCAAAGGTGTTAAAGTTCTCTTCAAAAAGGCACTAAGAATTGAAAAGAAAATAGCTAAAGAATAAGGGATGATTAGTAATTGTTTTTGGTAAAATTGGATTTTACTTAAATAGAATATTTTCAAATATTTATGGGCAATCCGGAATAATTTTCCCACCAGTATTAAAAGCTGGCTACTATAGAAAATGTAGGCTTTCATTTTTTTTGAAAGCCTAACATTTTCAAAATTTCCGATGAATTGAAACAGCTACTGTCAGAACTTAGGTGAAACCAATCTCGTGAAGTAAATTAAGCGAAGTCGTTTTCACAAAGTAATAATTCATTTTTCAGCAAACTTTTTTATTAACCGGACTCTAATCTTACATTTTTTTCCCAATATAAAACGCATAGCCATAATACTCTTTGTACTTGTAATATAACTGAGTTTCATGCCGTTGGTTTGCTATAAATTCTTGAGCAGCTTTATTACCTGCGTATTTCATTAGAAAGTTTTCCTGTACCTCAACTTGAGGAACATAAAAATGCTCAATCCAGCAATTTTCCGGAAGGATAAATGCAGCAACGGGAATATATCCGGCTTTTTGCATTTGCGCTACCTTATTTGAAACTGTATCTATGCCCGGATATGCATCCTGCCAAAACTCTTCGATTTCAGCAGGTCGTTCCTCAGTAAACCATGTTGCTTCAGAAACTGCAATAAAACCACCAGGTTTTAGGAATTTCCGCCACTCTTTTAAGCCCCGTTCAAAACCAATATTATAGATGGCTCCTTCTGACCAGATTAAATCCAACTCTTTTTGCTTATAAGGCAGGTTGTCCATGGAACCAACAGTGCCTTTTACCCTGTCTTCAAGACCCAGTTTAGATGTATTAGCGTTAAACTGGTTAATAAAAGCAGGGAACAAGTCTATGCCGGTTATATTTCCGGAAACATTATTTGCAAGTACCATTGTTTGACCGCCGGTTCCGCAACCAATGTCGGCAATTCTGGACTTGTCGGTAAGATTATCTACAAAGCTTAATGCTTTAGTGGTAACTTCCTGGCTACCAGGTCCCTGTCTTTCTATATTTGAAAAATATTCGCAGATTAAATTAAAGTCAAATTCGTGAATTGATTTATTTTCGTTACTCATGATATTTAAATTTAAGTTGTTATAAACTAAGGCATTGGAATGCAAATTGCACTTTGCCTGGTTGTAATTGTAGTTGATATATGTATATAGAAATTACCCTGGCATGAATATGCCTGAGTAGTAATAGGGGATAACCTTTGGCAAGATACCACAGGCTATTTACTTCACCAAATCCTTTTTAAATTTAAACATCCAAAGTTTATTAACTAACAAGGCAAAATTAGGAAATTTTTCTGAATGTTGATAAAAATATTTTTTGTATCTTTCTAATTGTTTCAATAAAATTATTAGTTAAAAAATTAACCTATGGCAAAAAAGACGAATACAAACAACAGCAACCATAAGAATACTCCGGAAACATTAGGAGATATTCGCACTGGCATGGACGTACCAACCCTAAAACAGGCAGTGCTTGAACATTTGTTTTACCAGCAGGGTAGAAATATTGTAAATACTTCACTTAATGACTTGTATATGGCTGTTTCGTATGCTGTACGTGACAGGCTTAAAGCACAGGAACATAAAACTATGAATGCAGTTTTTGAAAATAATGAGGTTAGGCTGGTTAGCTACCTTTCTGCAGAGTTTCTTATGGGGCCGCAGCTGGGAGTCAACCTGATAGACCTGAATATTTTCGACGAGATGAAACAGGCTGTAGAAGAGCTTGGATTTGATTTCAATAAAGTAATGGCCCAGGAGGAAGAGCCCGGTCTTGGAAATGGTGGACTGGGCCGTTTGGCTGCCTGTTATAGTGACTCGCTGGCCTCGGAGGAAATACCAGCTATCGGATATGGTATCCGCTATGAATTTGGCATTTTTGATCAGGAAATACGTGACGGATGGCAGGTGGAGAAAACCGATAAATGGTTGCGGTATGGAAATCCCTGGGAGATTGGACGGCCTGAACTTTCTATAAATGTCAATTTTGGAGGTTTTACTGAATCTTATATTGATTCTGACGGGCATACCTACTTCAGATGGAAGCCGGAATACATGGTTAAGGGCGTGCCATACGACACTCCTGAGATGGGATACGCCGTTCGCTCATGCAATTTTCTTCGTTTGTGGAAGTCTGAAGCAGAGGAGTCTTTTGACTTTTCATCATTCAATATGGGAGATTATTATATGGCCGTGGATAATAAAATGAAGTCAGAAAATATCACCAAAGTACTTTATCCCAATGATGAAATGATCCAGGGTAAGAAACTGCGCCTCAAACAGCAGTACTTTTTTGTTTCATGCTCAATCCAGGATATGATGCGCATGCATCTCAGAACCGGTGGCAAACCAGAGGATTTTCACAAAAGATGGGCTATACAATTAAATGACACACATCCTTCTGTGGCAGTTGCTGAACTGATGCGCTTGTTGTTGGATGAATATAAAATTGATTGGGACGTAGCCTGGGATACTACATGCAAAACATTTAGTTATACAAACCACACCCTGTTGCCTGAAGCCCTTGAAAAATGGTCGGTTGGCTTATTTAGATACCTGTTGCCACGTATCCTGGATATTATTTTTGAAATAAATCATCGCTTTTTGAAAGAAGTAGATGCTCGTTTTCCTGGTGATGCAGGCAAATTATCGCGTATGTCTATTATCGATGAGTCCGGGGGCCAGTTTGTACGCATGGCCAACCTTGCCTGCGTGGGTAGTAATGCCGTTAACGGTGTGGCAGCCTTGCATACCGAACTTCTAAAACAAAATGTTTTACACGATTGGGTAGAAATGTTCCCGGAACGTTTCCACAATGTTACCAACGGGGTAACTCCGCGTCGATTTATGGTATTGAGTAATCCTGGCCTTACCAAACTGCTTACAAAATCAATTGGAAATACCTGGCCTGGCAAGCTTGAAGAATTGACTAAATTGGAACCATTTGCAAATGATGCCTCATTCAGGGAAAAATTCAGAAAGGTAAAACAAGATAATAAAAAACACCTAGCAACATTAATTAAAGAAAGAACAGGTATTGTTGTTGATCCTCTATCTATGTTTGATATACTCGTAAAGCGTATTCATGAGTACAAAAGGCAACACCTCAAGGTATTGCATATCCTTACACTGTATTTGCGGATTAAGCGAAATCCGGCTGTTGACATGGTGCCCCGTACCTTCATTTTTGGTGGTAAGGCAGCACCCGGATATTATACGGCAAAGCTTATCATTAAACTCATTAATTCGGTGGGTGATGTGGTAAATAATGACCCTGATGTAAAAGACAGGTTAAAGGTGGTTTTTTTCCCTGATTTTAACGTAACCAATGCACAGCACATATACCCGGCAGCCGATCTTTCGGAGCAAATTTCTACCGCAGGTAAAGAAGCCAGCGGTACGGGCAACATGAAGTTTGCAATGAATGGGGCTCTCACAATAGGCACACTCGATGGTGCAAACATTGAAATCAGGGAAGAGGCGGGTGAAGAAAACTTCTTCCTTTTTGGGCTCACTGCCTCACAGGTGCAGGAAACAAAACGAAATGGATACAACCCTCACTTTATTTATTCGCATAATGAAAATTTACGTGAAGTAATAGACATGATTAATGCAGGCAGTTTCTCCAATGGAGACAAAGAATTGTTTAAACCCCTTACCGATAACTTGTTGTGGCATGATCCATATATGCTAATGGCTGACTATCCATTATATGTTGCGTGTCAGGACCTGGTTGCTGATACCTGGAAAGATACACAAAAATGGGACAGAATGGCTATTACAAATGTTGCAAGAATGGGTAAATTTTCATCTGACCGATCCATCCAGGATTATTGTAAAAAAATATGGAAAGTTAAGCCATTCAGGATATAATGATACTTTAACCCGAATAATCCCTATATATTCAAGTGAAACCATTTAGGATGAAATAATACTTTAAC
>JARGGF010000487.1 GCA_029210905.1 Bacteroidales bacterium
AAATCACGGGTTTTTATAGAACAACTGATGGCAAAACTCAAGGGTTAGAGCGCCCCGATTTTACATCGGGGAGGTCGCGTGTTCAAGTCACGCTCTCGGTACAAAAGACTGTCCAACTTGGGCAGTCTTTTTAGATCAAACCATGGAAACTTATTATTTATATATCATTTACAGTCAAAAGCTTGACAAATACTACACTGGCTCTACCGCCGATATCGAAAAGAGAATATTAAGGCATAATGCAGGTGCCACAAAATCTACTAAAAATGGCCGTCCATGGGAAGTCGTTTACTTTGAAGAATATCCAACAAGACAAGAGGCTTGAAAAAGGGAAGTTTATATCAAAAAACAAAAATCACGGGTTTTATAGAAAGGCAGTTATGGTTCTTATTGTTTAAGCAAATTTTTCTTTTTCATATTTATCATTTAGTTTAGCATACTATTATTTAAAGCGGCGTTATTCAGGTTTAAAAGAAATTAAGTTAAAAGTGAAGCTGCAAATGGGTATTAATAAGCACAGGTAAGCTATGAGATTTAAAAAAAATATACTTCTAAAAAGGATTATAATTTTTATATTTATTCTTTTTAGCCTTTTCATTTCTGTTGCTATTGTTTTTGTATATAGAAGCAGTATGAATATGGATTTGCAGCATATACATGTAATTTCATTATCAGCTGAAGTTGATATTAAAACATTGAAAACAAGAATTTTAATCGATGATTTTTTATTAAAAAATGATTCTGCAATTTTTAATCAACTCCGCACAAATCTTGATACAATTCAATCGGATCTTAAAAAACTTAATTTCATATTTTTAAAGGAATTTAGTAGAATTAAGAATAGTGAGCTGGAAGATTTCAACAAAGAATATGAAATAATATCAACCAGGCTTTCTTTGTTTAGGGATTATGTTAATGATAATGAGAAATCCGGAGATAGGCTGCTTGAGCTTTATTCAGATTTCTACATGAGTTACCATAAATTTGGTCGTCATCTTCATAGGTATTTATTTGATAATACAATTAGTTATGAAAGAGGAATTTTTGGATTGCTGCTTATCCTTTTTTTATTCAATATTTTAGCAGGTTATTTAATTATTCATTTGATGAATAAATTAATTATCTCAGAACGTAACCTAATACGAAAAACCATTGAAGTTGAAAGCCGTGAAAGACAAAGGATAGCAGCCGATCTTCATGATGGACTGGGAGCATATCTTTCCAGTTTAATAATGCAAATTGAGGTATTGGAAAAGGAATGTGAGGGAAACTCTATTCTAGGAAATAAGATAGCTTTTTTAAATAAGTTGTCAAGACAAGCAATACAAAGTGTAGAAGAAATAATTAATAACCTGACCCCTTCCCTGCTTTCAAGATTAGGTTTGGTCAAAACACTTGGAAAAACGATTGTTAAGATCAATTCACTTAATAAAACACAGTTTTTAATTGATTCCCAAAATTTTAACTTGAAATTAGCATCAAGTATGGAAATAATGCTTTACCGCATATGTACAGAACTTATCAATAATGCACTAAAACATTCATCAGCAAGAAATGCCAAAATTACCCTACTTAATCAAAGAAATAAAATCCAACTCAGATATGAAGACAATGGCATTGGTTTTCAGCATGATGGGTCTGTGTATGAAAATAATAAAACAGGGCTCTATAATCTGGCTATGAGGATTGAGTCGGTTGGTGGTAGTTACCAGATTGATAGTGAACCTGGAAAGGGGGTTATAATAAAGATATCATTGAATGTTAATTAAAGATTATTATTTATATGGAAGATAAAATCACGATATTAATTGTTGATGATCATCAGATTTTCAGAGACGGGTTAAAACAACTTTTGTCACATTTAAGTTATGTTGGAGAAATAGTAGAAGCTTCAAATGGTAAAGAAATGCTTAAAATTCTTGATTCGTTGTATCCGGATATCATACTCATGGATATTGACATGCCTATAATGGGAGGCATAGAGGCCACTCAAAAAGCACTTTTAAAATTTCCTGATCTAAAAATCATTGTGCTTACTACTTTCCATGATGAAGAGTATTTGGATCAAATGTTGCTTGCAGGTGTGGCTGGATATATGTTAAAAAGGAGTACAATGCTGGAATTCGATACCGCTTTGAAGAAAGTTCATTCCGGAGGTAATTTTTTCTCTGATGAAATTGTTAGTATACTTACAAGAAACTTAAATAAAACACGCAATGCAGCTTCCCTTTTATCGTCAGTACCTCAATTCACAGCGCGGGAATCTGAAATTCTGAGCTTGATCTGCAAAGGCCTCAATAATGAACAAATTGGTGAAATTATTCATGTAAGCTCCAAAACAGTTGAAAAACACAAAAGCAGCCTTTTCCAAAAAACCGAAACAAAAAACACGGTAAATTTGATTATTTTTGCCTTAAAAAGTGGGCTAATACAAATTGATGATCTGCCTGAATAAGTTTTTTTTGATCTTCTAAACAGGGAAATGGAATTTAAAAATATAAACTGTATTCTCTTTTAGTTAGCTGAATTCCAATGGATTATTTTGCATTACTATGATTAACTATCTTCTTCTTTTTTACTCCCTTCACTCGTGAGGTCACTGGCACTCAGTTCTACCACAAAAAAGAAGCAAGAAGTCACCACTACCATGAAATTTGCTAAAACTGCGCCGCAAAAGGCTCAAAACTTGAATGTTGCCGATTAAAATTATAGCAATGTTGATTCATAGTAACCAGCAAGGTCAATTTTTTTTAACGCCTATTTCTATGCAGTATACTCACTCCGCTCCCCGATAAAAATCGGTGCAGGCTATGAGAAAGTTTTTTACGCAATTTCCCGCATGCGGCTCAAGTTCGCCTAATCACTTGTAGCTAATTATTCTTTAAGTCACTATAATTTTTTATTTTTTTGGTTGCGATAGCCCTAGGTATTGTATAATTTCAATTGGTAATTATAATATTTATATTGCTTAATGTAAATTTAGTTTTGTTCAATGTAAACCTTTATCGATAAAACTGTATAAACAATTAGTAAGCAAATAATTTATTACTAGTCATTATTGGATTTTTCAAAATTTAGACGAAGCCATTTCTCAATTCCAATAATTGGAAAAACTATAAATCCTGAAACAACTGAAAGTATAATTTCTCTTACACCCAGTGATATCGTACCAAACACATTCTGCATAAAAGGATTGTAAATAAATAATACTTGCAAGGCTAACACAACTGCAATTCCAATATAGATGGTATTATTGCTAAATACGCCAATTTTCGCAATTGTTTCACGAAGTGACCTGCAGTTTAACAAATAAAAGATCTGGAATATTATTACAAAAGTAACAGCAATAGTTTGTGCTTTGGGTAGTGCTTCGGAAGCTTTTAAGCCATTTATTAGCGAGTTTGAATACTCCCAGTTAAAAAGTAGAATTGTTCCTGCTGTCATTAAGAGTGATACGAAAACAATTCTAAATACAATAAATTTACTGAAAAGATTGTTTGTTTTCCTGGGTGGACGTTTCATAATGCCTGGCTCAATAGCTTCAAATGCCAAAGGAAGTGCTAATGCAACTGCAGCCACAAGGTTTATCCAAAGGAGCTGGACTGGCAGCATTGGCAAAAGAAATTCTTTGGTAAGCATGTTAAGTGGAAAAAACATGATAGCGTACATTAAAATAAAAGCAAGACTAAGATTTGTAGGGAGCAAAAAGGCGAGAGATTTAACCAAGTTATCATACACTCTTCGTCCTTCTTCCACAGCAGCACCGATGCTTGAAAAGTTATCATCTGCTAATATAATATCTGCTGATTCTTTAGATACTGACGAACCGGTAATGCCCATAGCTACTCCAATATTTGCCTGTTTGAGTGCGGGTGCATCGTTTACACCATCACCTGTCATTGCAACTATGTGTCCTTTGCTTTGAAGTGCTTTTACCAAGCGGAGCTTGTGTTCTGGTGCAACCCGGGCAAAAATATTTGTTTCTTCTATTGCCTGCAAGAAGGTTTTATCATCCATTTTTGATAATTCAGCGCCCGTAAGTACACTTCCATTGGTAGAAAGCCCAAGCTCCATTGCAATTGCGCGTGCTGTAGCTTTATGATCTCCTGTAATCATTTTCACAACTATACCCGCCGAATGGCAAGATTTAATTGATTCAATTGTTTCTACTCTTGGAGGATCAATAATCCCAATCAGGCCAATAAAAGAAAATTCGGATTGCAATAATTCATCAGTTAGTTCGGTTATTTCATTTTTCACCTGTTTTTGCGCAATGGCAAGAACTCTCATTCCTTTACCTGCCATCTTTTCAACTTCGTTTTCTATAATTTGCGCATCTATCTTATATTTTTCATCCGTAAAGTAACAAGCTTTACTAATTACTTCGGGTGCGCCTTTTATTATCACAGATTTGTGAACACCATTTTGGTTTAGAGTTGCCATGAATTGCTTTTCCGATTCAAAAGGCATTACGTCAATTCTTGAAAATGCTTTGCGTAACTCTCTGTAATCAATGTCAGCTTTTACTGCAGCTACAACAATAGCTCCTTCAGTTGAAGAACCAGAAATGCTCCAATCATCGCCTGTATGATTTAATTCAGAATCGTTGCACAAAACTGCATTTTGCAGAAGATGTCGAATAGGTTCATTTGATTTATCAACAATCATTGTATCTATTTCAAATTCACCTTCAGGATTATATCCGGATCCTCTAACTCT
>JARGGF010000488.1 GCA_029210905.1 Bacteroidales bacterium
TTATAAGAGAAAAATCAACCAAGGAAAATTAACTTTTAAACTAAAAAATTATGGCATTCGAATTACCAAAACTTCCGTATGCAGCCGATGCATTGGAACCGTACATTAGTGAAAAAACCATTGAATTTCATTATGGGAAACACCACCAGGGGTATGTAAATAATGTAAATGCATTAATTAAAGGAACCGAATTTGAAAATGTAACACTGGAAGAAATTATTAAAAAAGCTGAAGAAAAAGTTGACAAACTAGAAAAAAAAGTCAAAAAAGCAAAAAAGAAAGACGTTAAGAAGAAAAAACTTAAGGACTTAAAAGATAAATTAAAAAAAGCTTCAAATAAGCTAAAGAGTGGCTTGAAAAAACTTAAAAAGGCTAAAAAGAAGTAAACAAATTTTCATTTCAAAAAAGGTAGTTAAACAAATAGCTACCTTTTTTATGCTGCGGGTAGCGCGTTATTGTTTATTTACAGGGAAAAAGATTTTATTTATTGCAGTTTTCTTAAGGCATCCCTCGAAGCTTTGTCAACAAGCGAAAATATAAGATCAATCTCTTTTTTCTTATACTTTGGCATGTGCCCGCTGACTTTAATAAACTCGCAGTTGAGTTTGTCAGTAATGGCATAAAATTCTTTATAAAGCAGGTAATTGCTGATTTGCTTATTGTTTTTTGAAAGGTAATTATTTCGTTCAAGCCTATGGCGCCGACCCGGTAAGCTAAGTATATTTTGCGAATCGGTATAAACACTAATTTGTGCGTCGCTGATTGGTAACTCACTCAAAGCCCATATTAATGTTTGCAATTCCAGTTTGGTAGAAGAGGTTTGTTCAAATTGTTTAACTTTTACTTCTTTTTTTAAAATTTCTGTGTCTACCTCGTTATTATTAACAAATAAATAAGCACCAAAACCAACTTTTGTCTGCGTATTTACACTGCCATCTGTAAAAACCATTAAATCATCCACGTGTTTTCAATTTTGCTCAAAGGTAAGAAATTCCTGGGCTATAAAAATTTTAAATGATCCTGGCTTTTTTTATCGAATATATTTTGGTATCAGAGGGCAATTAAGGCTGAGGCTTACAAGTTTCAAAAAAATCAATTGAAAAGCAGCAAAATTTTCAAAAAAAACTTTATTTTAGTAGCACCCTATTCGCCTTTTACCATAGAATATCAATGTTTAACTAAAAATGCCGATATGTATCTCTATCTGGAATTTATGCTATTCTGCATTTCCTTCTATCAATTAATTTATCAAAACATATTTTCCCGAACCAGATACTGATTAACTTTTGTGATAATCATTGATTCATCCTGAATAAAAAATATGTAAATTCTTAGCTATAGTTAAATTTAATAATTAGAAATATATGAAGAAATTATTCCTTTTGGTTTTATCAGCTACACTTATTATTGGCTGCGCTTCCTCATCGGACAAGACGAATGAAAGTGGCCCAAAGTTAATTAAAGACAAAATTGATCAACTTGTAAGAGAAAATCAAATCCCCGGACTAAACTTGTCCATCATTTATCAGGATGGTAAACAGGAAAACTATTCTTCTGGTTTTGCCAATTTGGCGGACAGTTTAAAAATGAATGCTGAAATTGTGATGTTTTCCGGCAGTATCGGTAAAACCTATGCTGTGGCTCAAATTATGCAGTTGGTTGATGAGGGGAAAATTGATTTACAAAAAAAACTCCTTGATTATTTCCCGGAAATTGAATGGTTAAAATATTTACCAAATATTAGCGACATTACCATTGAAATGTTACTACAACATACAAGTGGATTGCCCCGCTATGTGATGAAACCTCAAATTTGGGATACATTAAGTAAAAACCCTGATAAAATCTGGACTTATGAAGATCGTTTATCGGTCATTTTTGATGATAAACCCGAGCACAAAGCTGGCAAAGGCTGGTCTTACTCTGATACCAATTATATTCTGCTTGGGATGTTAATAGAGAAAATTACAGGTACTCCGTATTATGAAGGATTAAAATCAAAAATATTAATTCCTGAAAATCTGAACCTTACTTATGCAGCAAATACCAGAACAATAAAAAACCTGCCAATTGGTTATTCCCGACTTCCGGAAATGTTTAAAATGCCTGACAAGGTAGTTATGGATGGAGTATATGCCTTTAATCCACAAATGGAGTGGACAGGAGGGGGCATTGCCTCTACCACATCAGATCTTGCCAAATGGGCTAAAATTTATTATGAAGGCAAGCTGTTCTCAGATACTCTTTTAAAAAAGATGATTACACCTAATATAAATGGAATAACGATTGAAGATAGTCTTGCATATGGAATGGGAAGTTTTATATATACTACAAAACATGGGAAAGTCTATGGTCATACTGGTTTTGTGCCCGGTTTTGTATCGATTTTTGCCTATTATCCGGAACAAAAAATTGCAATGGCCATGCAAATTAACTGCGATTTTGCTAAAGAAAAAATGAGTTTAATCGATTATCTTGATGAAATATATTCAGTTTTAAATTAATTAAACAATTGAAAATTTGCTTATTTTATAAGTCTAAAAATGATTCTATTTTGAGCATATTACTATTAGCCACATATTTAATGTTATATCATAACTCAAGTTAACCTAAAATTATTTACTATGAAAGCTATTACTTCCATCATGTTTTTTATTTTATTAAGTTATGTCAATGTTTTTTCGCAATCTGAACTTGAGCAAGAAATTACAGAGGTAGAAAACGGACTTTTACCAATCAATGTTTTTGAAGGGGAACCTGCTTATTCTTTAACTGATAGAATGAGTTATTATCAGGTTCCTGGAATTAGTATCACTGTAATAAAAGATTATAAAGTTCTATGGACAAAATATTATGGACTTTCCGATGAATCTCTGCAAACTCCTGTTAATGAAAAAACACTATTTAATGTTGGCTCTCTAAGTAAAGGATTGGCTTCACTTACAATGTTATCATTGGTGCAAAAAGGACTGATTGATTTAGATGAAGATGTTAATTTAAAATTGACATCATGGAAAATTCCGGAAAATGAGTTTACCGCAAAGGCAAAAGTTACTGCAAAATTATTGATGAACCACAGTGGAGGCACTATGCATGCCTATGCTACAAATTACAAAAGAGAGAATTTTCCTACCATTACACAATTTTTAAATGGGGAATCTCCTTCGATAGAAAAACCTACCATCATTGATCGGGTGCCGGGGACTGAATTTTTGTATTCTAACCCGGGTTTTGCCATTTTACAGCAACTTGTTGAAGATGTGAACCATGAACCGTTTTATCTTACGGCAAAGAAAAATGTATTTGATATCCTGGGTATGTCGTCATCCACATTCCAACAGCCACTTCCATTGGAAATTGAAAAGTATGCATCGGCAGCGCATCGTAAAAGTTCCATCCCACTGCCTGTAAAGCGCTATTTTTATCCAAATACAGCTGCTGGTGGGCTGTGGACAACAACTCCTGATTTTGCAAAATATGTTATAGAACTTCAGAAATCCTATCATGGAAAATCTAATAAAATAATTTCACAGGAATTGACCAAGGAAATGCTCAAAACTCATGTTTCGCCAGAATACGGCTTTGGCCTTTTTATAAGAACACATGGCAATGAAATATATTTTGGTCATATGGGTGATAATGCAGGTTTTTTTGCAGGATTTATATCACATTTATCTGATGGGAATGCAGTGATTGTTTTTACTAATTCAAACAGTTCCCCGGAATTAATCAGGGAAATTAATAAATCGGTTGCTAAAGTATATAACTGGACCGATTTTTTACCTGAAATATATAAAATTATTCCATTAAATGATTACTTAAAAGCTGAAATATGTGGAAGGTATCGTTCTGGTTCTGATGAGTTTATTGAAATTGTTGATATAGATGGAGCCTTGTATCTTACAACATTAGGCAATGAAAAACTGTTCCATATTGGTGACAATACTTTTAAAATAAAACGAAGGGCTGGTGAAATAAAATTCATTAAAGATGATAATGAACAAATAGTTGGAGCTGAATATGTTTTTGCTGATGAAATTGGTAGAATTTCAGAAGTAATGAATAACGCTGTCAGGATGAAAGATGGAGAAAAAATTCCTGCAGAACTCATTGCGTCCGGCAAATTTGAGGAAGCAGTAAATCTTTATAGAAAAATATTCTCTGAAAATTCCAATGATAAATCCATTTCCGAAAATCGTTTTAACAGTCTAGGGTATCTCTATATTGGCCAAAAAAAATATGAACACGCCAAAACAATATTTGAATTAAATATCGAATTTTATCCCCAATCAGCAAATTGTTATGATAGCTATGCTGAAGTACTTGCCTTAATGGGAAATACCGAAGAAGCTATTAAAAATTATGAGAAGGCTATTAAACTTAATCCTGGTTTGCAAAACTCCAGGGATATGATTAAAAAACTGAAAGAAAACTAAGAAATTAATTCGAATAGAAGCTACAATCAGGGTTCTGTTTTACAGCATTTTACTTGAAAATATTAAGCAATGCTTATTTCGAACAAAGTTTAATAGCATGGAAAGGATTTTTTTTAAGCTTTGGACTCAAAATAATTATTCATCCAATTTCATTTTAAATGGGTTTTATTTCGTCTATATTTAGTTTAAAAACAGAACGACTTGAAATTTTTAATATCCTTGCCTTATTTATGATTAGAAAAGCCTGATAATTGATTGCCAATGCAGATAATTCGATAGTCT
>JARGGF010000489.1 GCA_029210905.1 Bacteroidales bacterium
CAGCAAAAGAAGACGTAATGAATTGTATAACAAGTACTAAGGGGAATGAAATAAGCAATACCCAGATTAAATTATTAAGTATGTTATATGATTCTTCTTGTGAAACAGCAATAATTAATTGACCAATGGTTCTATTGTTCGTATTTTTTACAGGAAATTGTCCGAGTCTTATTTTTTGATTACTTATTTGTCCATTATAGTATGTTATTCCTTTCTTTTCCGGAGGCGAAAGAACTTGATTTTTTAATAAATTCGCAGATTGAAAGATGATTACCTCTTTCATATTAACGATTTGTAAAAAAGTAGGATTTACTTCAATCTGACTATGCTCTGCTTCCTCCCACTCAGGCATTTTATTTATAACGATAGAGTCACCATGCCAGTCTAAATTGCTGAATACTTCTTCTTTTTCCAGAAGAATATCGTTATCTAAATGGTAATAAGCTGTTTTATTAACAACAATGTAAATGATAACAAAAACTAATGCAGTAGTTACAGCAACGGCCAGTGTATTAAAAAGGGCAATTCTATTTTTGAATTTTAAGGTCATTCGTCAGATTCAATTTTATAACCAACTCCCCTCAAAGTGGTGATAATGGAAGGTTTACCTGGCTCATCCAATTTTTTACGTAAGGAGTTGATATATACATCAATCACCGAGTTGTCGTAATCGAAATGAATATCCCACACTTTTTCAATAATACGGGTGCGTCTGCAAGCTTTGCCTTTATTGCGTATAAAATATTCCAAAAGGGCAAATTCTTTTTGGGTTAAATCAACTGGTAATCCATTTCTAGTAACAGAATGTTTATCAACATCAAGTTCTATCCCTGATGCTGAAAAGATAGAAGTTTCAGATATGTTCTTGCGCATCAGCACCCGAATACGGGCAAGCAGTTCCTCAAACGAGAAAGGCTTTCTTACATAATCATTGGCACCTGCTTCCAGTCCAAAAACGACATCATCAACTGTGTCTTTTGCTGTTAGAAAAATAATTGGAACATCAGTATTTTCTTTTCTTATATTTCGGCAAATTTCGATGCCATTTAGCCCAGGTAACATCCAATCAAGAATAATAACATCATAATCGCCAATATAGTCAAGGGCTAGTTGGAGTCCTTTTTTACCGTTGTCAGCTATATCAACAGCAAAACCTTCTTCTTCCAAACCATCCCTGACAAAATTGGCAATCGAAGTTTCGTCTTCTACAATCAGAATTCGCATGTTCAATTATTAATTTTTCACTTAACTTCAAAGATACTTAAAGTTTTTAATCATCATCTCCAGTATCGTTAAAATCTGGCAAAGCCAACTGTACACCAGCACCATGGCTATAGACAAGTTCGCCTCCCAGGTATCCTGTTCTAGCTATTGCACCAACTACGGCAGCAAATAATATAATTGATACCCATTTGGTCCATGATCGGTTCACTTTAAAAAAGTAGATACCTATCCTGAATAGAGCAGTTATAATAGCTAACCAAAGTGTTATGTTAGCTGCTTGTTCATGCAGTTCTACTGGTATTTTTAAAGGGCCTTCTTCAATACCTTCTCCTGCATAACTACCACTTAGATAGGCTACTATTGCGCCTAATGCACCCAAAATCAACAGGTAAAAAGCAGCATTTTTAAAAAATTCTTTTTTACTGAAGAGGGCAATCAATTCCGAAAGAAACCCTGCCATTAATAAGGCGATTGGAAAATGAATCACCATGGCGTGTAAATGTGTTGCTGTAATCATAGTATATTTTTTTTGTACAAATCTACAGTCACCTGGATGTAATTATCATTAAGAGATTCTTAAAATTTGCTTAAGATTGGATTACATTGTTTATTTCACAGGGGCACCGCATTTAAAATATTTCTAATTCGTCCCCTAATTAACTCACTCCCGCCTTGCTACGCAAGCCACCCCCTCTCTGTTGGCACAAAGAGGGGGATGCTTTGGGTAAACGGTAAAGGATTTTAAAAAAAATATATGCTTTGCTGCAAATCTCCTTCGCAAAATAAACCAACGCTGTTTCGTCTACTTCCCCCTCTTTTCGCAAGTAGAGAGGGGGTGACTCACAAGGTGAGACGGGGGTGAGTCAATTGAAGCTTTAAAAAATACTTGTCAACTTTTGAATGCGATTGCCCTGATTCATTTCACCATTATTTATCAAAGAAGAATTAAAATGTTTGGCATTTTAATTACTTTGCAGGGGTAAATTTTTTTTTATCAATCAGAAAAACTAAATATTTGAAAGATTAAATGATGAAACTGAAACTAGTCCTTATTATTCTTGTATGCCTAACAATTGCTTCATGTACTTCTCGTACAAATCAAATTTCGGGTGAACAATTGATATCCAATTATTTCAATGGCTTTAATAATGCCAATTTTAACCAAATTTCTGCTTGTGTATCTGATAGTATTTTAATAACAGAAGGAGATTTTATAATTGCCAAATCAAAAAAAGAACTTTATACCAACTTTCAGTGGGATTCTGTTTTTTTACCCAAATATCAATTGATTGAAATCAAGACTGTTAAAGATGGTTTTGAGACAACTGTCAGCAAAATTGATAGGCGCATTAAATTTCTTCAGGATACTTCAATTATTTATAAAATAATAATCCATATTATTGATAATCAAATTGCTAAAATGCAAATCACTGATTATTTGCAATTTGACTTTGAGAAATGGCAAAGTCGTCGCGACAGCCTTAAGGTATGGACTGATAGTAATCATCCTGAGCTTTCAGGTTTTCTTGATGTCCAGACAAAAGAAAAGGGTTTGAAATATCTGAAGGCTATAAATTTGTACGAACAAATTCATTAATTCCTTTATGAAATAGGAGGATAAGATGCTGACAACAATGAAAAAGGGAGCTGTGCTAATTTTGTATCAACAAAACGAATTCCTTATTTATATGTAAAAAAGAGTCATTTCAATTAATATTCTCACAAAATAACACTACTTTTGCACCGATAATTTTAAAGAACTAAATGATGGACGAAGGCCCGTATCCGAGTAAAAGAAAATATTAACCACACTGTAAGGGGCATTCGGCGTTTCCTTACAGTTTAATTGTGAGGAAATTAGCAATGATCAAGATTTTTAAAACCTTCGGGGGATACTCCGAAATTTCCCAATTGGAAAAAAACTGCTGGATTAATGTTACCCAGCCAACCACAGAAGAAATTCAAAGACTATCTGAAGATTTTAAACTCCCGAATGACATCATCCAGGACGTTTTGGACACGGATGAAAGACCTCGTTTGGAATTTGATGACGACTGGTCACTTATTATCATGCGAATTCCTGTGCGTAGTGCAAACAATGGCATCCCATTTCAAACTGTGCCATTAGGAATATACATGTGTGATAACTTTACCATGACGCTGTGTCTTCAAAATAATGAAATACTGCCAATTGAACAGCCTTCCCCTTTTAGGGAGCAATACAAACAGATTTCAGACGTAATTAATTTTATCCTTCGGTTGTTCTTGCGATCAGGCAATACTTATCTTAGGTATTTAAAGGAAATCAACCAGCAAACTGCTGTCATTGAGCAAGATCTGGAAAAATCGATAAAAAACCGCGAACTAAATAAACTCCTGAAAATGGAAAAATGTCTGGTCTATTTTATTACCTCCATTAAGGCCAACGAAATAGTATTGGCAAAACTTCGAAATTCGAAGAAAATTACTACTGAGATAAACGAAGATTTGCTTGAGGATGCCATGATTGAAAACAAGCAGGCATTAGAAATGGCGCAAATATATTCCGATATTCAAAGTGGGATGATGGATGCTTTTGCATCAGTAATTTCAAATAACCTAAACGTGGTAATGAAACAACTCACCTTAATTTCAATTATATTAATGATACCTACATTAATAGCCAGTATTTTTGGAATGAATGTACCTAATTATATGGAAAAAGCAAGCTGGGCCATGCCTGTTATCATCGTGGTATCGCTTGTTTTGTCTATTGGCGGTGTACTTTTGTTCCGCAAAAGGCAGTGGTTTTAATGTGTCAATGCTGAAAAGTGTTTTATCCTCATGGACTTTATTCTTTAGTTCATTACAAAAAATGCAATAAAGCTTTTTTTTTAAAATAATTGGTATTTTTGAGTAATAACTGATACCACTTTGGTAACTTAGCAGGCAAATTGATTTTTCTACTTTTTCACTCCGAATCCGCTGGCTATCGGAAGAAATTCGAAAAGTCAATCTAACTTCTGCCAGCAGGCGGATTGGGGTAAATCAGGTTGATTTTTCGTTTTTCACCTCAATTTACCAAAGTAGCACTAATTGTTTAAAAATAATACTCTTGATAATGAAATCTTTTTTTATAATGATGCTCTTGCTATTCCTGACAATTGGATGCAATGAGGTAAATAAAAAAAAATCGGCGCAAAATGATTCACCAGGAAGCGTTGAACGAATTGATAATTTCCAGTCAGAATATGTTAGTTCCAGAAATATAGATATTTGGTTACCAGAAGGTTATGATGTTTATGACAGCTATCCGGTACTTTATATGCATGGTGGGCAAATGCTCTTCGATTCCACTACAACCTGGAACAAACAAGAATGGGGAGTAGATGAAGTTCTGAAATATATGATAAAAGAAAACAAGATTCGGAAATCAATTGTTGTGGGTATTTGGAACTCGGAGGATGACAATAATGAGGATTATTTTCCACAGAAACCCTTTGAACGTCTCA
>JARGGF010000048.1 GCA_029210905.1 Bacteroidales bacterium
TAATCTTTTGTGCATGATCCAGCGAATCATCAATAAAAAACTTAAAATCAGGCATTTTCCTTAATTGATTTCGTAGAATTTTACTTATCTCATATTTAATTTTGCCTGTATCACCAACAATCATTTCCAATACTTTCTCAGTATCAGCAGTAGGGAAAATACTTAAATATACCCTGGCAACTGACAAATCCGGGCTTATCCTTACTACTGTTACTGATATTAATTTGCTCATATAGAGGCTCATTTTCTGCTGGAAATAAGTACTTAATTCCTTTTGCACCAAACGTTCTACTTTTTTTAAGCGGGTTGATTCCATAATCTTAATAAACTAGCGTTTAAATAACTTTTTTATAATAAGAAGCAGCTCAATATGTTTTGTGGCTATTTTTACTATATTTATTGGTACAAATGTAAATAAAAAATGAGGATTTGTAATAATGAAAAAAAACAGACCCTACAAATTGGAAATTGCTACTTTAAATAGTAAAATTGTAAATCAAATATTGAGAATCGTATATTTTCATTTATAATGTTAAAAATTATCATCGCAGCTACTTTGTTTTTAGCCCTTTTTAGAGGAGAAAAATGTTATGCTCAATATGATGCTGACGAATTTCCCTCCATTGGGACTAATTTCGTAATGGCAGTTTCTCAGGTATATCCAGAAAGAAAATTAAATATCAGGGATTTAGGCGACAAAGTTTGGGATCTTTCCATGTTTAGCCCGGGCAGTTTTGACACACTAAGGCTAAAATTGCCCAAAAAAACCCGATATGGTAAACGATTTCCGGAGGCGGATGTAGCTATGGTAATTACTCCGGTGCAACTGGAATATTTAACCATTGATTCAGGCAACATCTACCTGAACGGGCTTATTGACGATTTTATGGAAAAGAAATTGCCTGTATTGTTGCGTTTTAGAGATCCGGTGCTGTATAAAAATCCTCATTTAAAAATCAACGAGCAATATTCCGATACTTCCGACACTTATTTTCTTTCTCCTTATTTTCATCATCCCGGAACTGATTCTATAAAAGCAGATATCAGATATATACGTACAGGCAGGGTTGATGCTGCAGGAAAGTTAATTACTCCTTTGGGCGAATATCAGGTAGAAAGAGAAGTTATTTTTATAGAAAAAAAAGTTAGGGGCTATAAGTATTCTGTATTTGGATGGACTCCGGCACCTGAATACTCTCTCGACAGGCATTTTACAATGTATCGTTGGTACACTAAAGATAGCAAATTACCTGTGGCCGAAGCTATTCTGAATCAGGATGATATGGTGGAACTTGTTAAATATCAGTATGATTCTCCACTGCGACTGACTTTTGCAGGAGAGCACGTGAACTGTAAAGGTGGTTCTAATGGGATGGTTGATCTTGAGGTAACGGGGGGTATTCCGGATTATACTTACCAATGGACAAATGGTGCAACAACCCAGGATTTGAAGAACGTTAAAGCAGGAACCTACCGGGTAGTTGTTACAGACAACAGAGGACGAACAATTTCTTCTTATTACACTGTTAATGAGCCACTTGTTGCTCTTCAGGCAAATGTTGATGTCAAAAATGTTAGTTGCAGGGGAAAACGTGATGGACGATTAAAATTAAATATTATTGGAGGGAAAAAGCCCTATGATTTTACATGGTCAAATGATTCTATTAATGAAATAATTACTGGACTGGCTCCTGGCAAAATATACTATAGAATTATTGACGGTGGAGGTTGTTTAATAAATGACAGTGTTGAAATTACGCAGCCAGAAAAAAAGTTAGCAGTTGATTTTGATACAAAACAGGTTTCTTGTTTTAATGGGAATGATGGTAAAGCCATTCTTTTTGCAGAAGGAGGTACACCACCTTATCGCGTTTATTGGTTTGATAATGATACAAATAGCACAAGAACAGATTTGAGTGCCGGCACACATAAAGTGAAAGTTTATGACAACAACTTTTGCCTTGAAGAAAAGGAAATAACAATAAAGCAACCAGCAAGCCCTATAAGAATTTCAAAAATAATTAAACCAGTCAATTGTTTTGGTGGCTCTGATGGAAAAATAGAAATTAGTATCAGCGGTGGACAGGCTCCCTATGATTACCTTTGGCCTGATAGCTCGGATAATAAAAACCTACCTGACATACAGGCTGGAAGTTATGAGCTTACCATTACAGATAAGAACAATTGTGTGGTAAAAGAAATTATTGCTGTTCCTGAGCCCGAAACAGCAATATCAAGCAGGATTCAAAAAAAAGATGTTAGTTGTTTTGCCGGAGCGGATGGTGAAATCAACCTGGAAGTTAGTGGTGGTAATTCACCTTTTAGTTATCAATGGTCTAATGGGCAAACAAAAGCAGCATTAAACAAATTAAAGCCCGGACATTATTTTGTTAAAATAACGGATAAAAACAATTGCCCTGCTTTTGATACAGTAGAAATTATTGCTCCGGAAAGTCCACTTACTGCAGATTTTGAAAAATTTGATGTAAAATGTCATAATGGTTACGATGGAGCCATAAAATTAATTGTATATGGAGGAACACCGGAATATAGTTATCTATGGTCAAACAAAGTAACCCAGCGTGATATAACAGGCTTAAAATCAGGAAAATATTCAGTAACCATAACTGATAAAAACCTCTGTAAACTTAAAAAGGAATTTGAAATTAATGAACCCGCAAAGGATTTGGAGGTAACAATTGAAAAAATTGATGTTGATTGCTATGGCGAAAAATCAGGCTCTGTTTATCTATCTGTTACAGGTGGAATACCTGATTATTCATATATCTGGTCTAATGGTAATGATGCCCCCAGTATAATTGGAATGGGCGCTGGGAAATACACTGTTGAAATAAGTGACAGCAAGCAATGCAAAAAGACTGAAATTATTGAAATCACCGAGCCCGAAAAAATAGAAGTTGCCGCAAAATTTAATCTTCCTGAATCTGATAAAGAAAATGGAGCAATCACCATTGAAATAAAAGGAGGTTATAAGCCCTATGCTATCCTCTGGGATGACGGCAGTATAAGTATAACTCATGAAAATATTGGTGCAGGGTTTCACGAAGTTAAAGTGACCGATGCTAAAGATTGTATCCTGAATCAAAGTTTTGAATTGAAAACTAAAGAATAATATAAAACATGAGTAAAATTCTTGCCAATTTTGCTTTATTTGCACTCAAATCGGGGCTTATTGTGCATGTGCTGTCCGTCATTGGGATGAATGTTGGCCAGAAAATGCCTTTTATTTGGCTTTTTATTCACTGGCATTAGCAGTTTTATTTCCTAAAAATGAACATTCCCATGCTTAAATTGACTAAATTTAGCAATAATTTAATGAACAAAGTACAACATGAAAGTAAGAAAAGCAACACCAGCAGACATCAAAAAAACTGAAGACTGGGGAGCATGGAGTAAAGGAATTTCTGAGTTCCCATGGCAATTTAGTGACAAAGAGACCTGCTACATACTTGAAGGGCAAGCTACTGTAGTAGATGAAAAGGGTAATGAAATATCCTTTACCAAAGGAGATTGGGTAGAGTTTGAGAAAGGGCTCTCTTGTACATGGAAAATTACCAAAGCCATTAATAAACTTTACGATTTTGGATAATTTTGCTAAATAAGTAAAAAGAGAGGGGTCTGTTGACTTCTCTCACAGTTTTATTTTCAGTTTGGAACATTTTTATTTCTTTATTATCTAAAATATTCGATAGATTTATAAATTAAGACGTTATGACTATAGAAAAAATACCTCTTTCCCAATTTATACCTACTCTTAAAGTAATTCATATTGCATTGATTATGGGGCAACTGGTTTTTGCCGGTGTGGTAATTTTCCTTGAAAATAATGGTACTGCAGGCATGGCAAGAGACCTTGGTAATATTTTCCTGTTTTTGGCCCTGATTTTTACGGGTGGCGGAATTTTTGGAAGCAGGGCTTTTTACAAATACAGAATAACATTTATTACACCTGATATGCCTTTTGAAGAGAAATTAAGTAATTTTCGCATAGCGCTAATTACAAAATATGCAATACTTGAAGCTCCCTCTTTTATTGCTCTTGTAGGTTTTTTAATTACTGCAAACTATTTGATTTTATTATTTGCAGGGCTTGTTGTTGCCGTTTTTGTTATGGAAGCTCCAACTCTTGAAAAAATTTCACTGGAATTGAAACTTTCTGACGAAGAAAAAATATTGTTAAAAAGTTCATCAATAAAATAAATTTTAAATCAAATAATGAAATTGCCCTTAAGAAAACCTGCTATCTTTGGATTTTCTTATTTTATATTTGATGCAATATAAATTATCCGACATAGCCAAAGCAATAAACGGGCAGGGAACATTAAAAAACAACATTGATATTTCCCACGCCTTTATTGATAGCCGCTCAATTTTACCCTCAAATAATTGTTTGTTTTTTGCTATTTCCGGTAAAAACAATGATGGTCATAGATACGTTAATGAATTGATTAATAAAGGAGTACATAACTTTGTAGTTGAAAAAATACCGACTAACCTTGTATCCTCTGAGAATATAAATTTTATTGTAGTTGAAAATTCTTTGCTTGCTTTTCAGCAATTCGCAGCATGGCACCGCTCTCAATTTGTTATCCCGATAGTTGGTATCACCGGAAGTAATGGCAAAACCATAATAAAAGAATGGCTTTTTTATGTGCTTGATGGAATAAAAAGCATCGTAAGAAATCCCAAAAGCTATAATTCGCAGGTTGGCGTGCCTCTTTCTGTAATTTTGCTTGAAAGTAATCACGAAATTGGCTTTTTTGAAGCTGGTATTTCAATGCCTGGTGAAATGCAAAAACTACAAAATATTTTAAAGCCAACTGTTGGAATATTTACAAATATTGGCGATGCCCATCAGGAGAATTTCGAAAACAAAGAACAAAAAATTGCTGAAAAGCTGAAATTGTTTGCCGGTGCTGATTTACTTATTTATAGTGCTGATTATAAGCAAATTGATTTGTTGGCTCAATCGAATAATTTACAACAAAATGCCCGAATTTTTAAATGGTCAGTAAATGGAAACGCTGATCTCAATATTACACGAATAATATCTGAACAAAATTCTACTCAAATTACAGGAAATTACCAACTTAATAAACTTAATATCAATATTCCTTTTACTGATAAAGCTTCTATTGAAAATGCCATTCATGTTCTGGCTTTTTTTCTTGCAAATAATTTATTTTCTGAAGAAGCTGCCAGAAAGTTTGAAAGTCTTCCTTCCATTGGTATGCGGCTTGAATTGATGCAGGGCATTAATAATAACAGCGTTATTAACGACAGCTACAATTCCGATTTGAATTCAATAAAAATTGCCCTTGATGTTTTAAAGCGGCAAACCCAACACAGTAAGAAATGTCTTATTATTTCTGATATATTGCAGAGCGGAGAGGCTGATCTTCAGCTTTATGCACAATTGGCAACTCTTGTGAAAACCAGTGGGATACACAAAATGATTGGCATTGGAAAAAGGATCAGTCACTATTTTTCAGATAATTCGATTGACACAAAATTTTTCAGGAACACGAATGAATTTTTGGAAAGTAAAACCATCCGTGAATTTGAAAACGAAGCCATTCTGATAAAAGGAGCCCGCGAATTTGAATTTGAAAAAATAAGTGATTTTTTGCAACAAAAAACACATCGCACTGTTCTGGAAATCAACCTTGAAGCCCTTGAAAACAATTTAAATTATTTTAGGTCGCTGGTGAAACCACAAACCAAAATATTGGTGATGGTTAAAGCCTTTTCATACGGTAGTGGAAGTCATGAAATAGCACAATTTCTTGAACATCAAAGAGTTGATTATCTCGGTGTAGCTTTTACTGATGAAGGAGTAGCACTGCGAAAAGCTGGGGTAAATTTACCCATTATTGTAATGAACCCTGAAGAAGGCAGTTTTCAGAATATAATAAATTACCAGTTGGAACCTGAAATATTTAGTTTCCGGTCGATGGAAAAATTTCAAAAAGTATTGGAACAAAACTATCGCAACGTCTATCCTGTTCATATTAAGATAGATACAGGTATGAAAAGGCTGGGTTTTAATGTAGAAGATGCTGATAAAATAATTGAAGCCCTGGAGCAATTTAAGTACCTTGTTCCTCGCTCAATTTTCTCTCACCTGGTGGCAAGCGACGAACCAGAACACAAAGAGTTCTCGCTCAGACAAATAGAAGAATTTCGTAAAGCATCAGATAAAATTATAGCGCATTGTAAAAAGCCAATTCTGCGCCATATATTAAACTCAGGTGGCATAGAACATTTTCCACTGGCACAGTTCAATATGGTTCGCTTAGGAATTGGTTTGTATGGCATCAGTACAAAAAACACAGATAAATTGCAAAATATCAGTACTTTAAAAAGCCATATCTCTCAAATCAGATGGGTTAAAAAGGAAGAAACTATTGGATATGGCCGTAAAGGTATATTGAAAAGGGACAGTAAAATTGCCATACTTCCAATTGGGTATGCTGATGGGCTTGATCGAAAATTAAGTAATCAAGTGGGTAGGGTAATTATCAATGGCAAATCGGCACCCATAGTAGGCAATATATGCATGGACATGTGTATGGTTGATATCACTGATATTGAAGCAATTGAGGGTGATGAAGTAATTATTTTCGGGCAGGAAATTCCAATCACAGAACTGGCAAAAAAAATTGGCACCATTCCTTATGAAATTTTAACCAGTGTCTCGCAAAGGGTGAAAAGGGTTTATGTGCATTGAGAAAGTGCCTTTAGTTTGGAGTATTCAGAGTTTAATAATTAAGTTTTTCTAATAATTATTTCAATAAAGTAATGTAAATCCAACAGCACCAATTTGACTTCATTTAGGCAATATTCCGGTTCCAATTTTCCAACTCAATATTAAAGCTAATTTTCGCTTTTAATGCATGAAAAATTTTAAGAATTGTACTTATTGTCATATTTCTTGCATTTCGTTCCAATTTCGAAATCTCAGACTTTTTCACTCCAATAAGCTCACCCAACTGCTCCTGCGTTAAGTTCCGCTCCTTCCTTGTTTGTCTTATTATTTCGCCTAAGACATCAAGTTTCAATTCAAATTCATAGAGATCCCGTTTCTGTGTTCCAATTTCTCCAATGTACTTATCTTTAATTTTATCAAAACTTTTGAATTTAATCTCTTCAGTTTTCATACTAAGTTGTTTTATAATATATCTCCATTATTTGGTGTGCTTTGTCAATTTCAGTCTTTGGCGTCTTTTTGGTCTTTTTCACAAATCCATGTGTTGCAATCACCAAGGTTTCAGATTTGGCCCGTTTATCCTAAAAAGCGAGCAATCTGTATTGTTTCCCATTAAATTTTGTTCTAAATTCCCAAATTTCAGCATCAAGTTTCTTGAAAAGTTCAGGATCTCTGGTAAATCTTGCTTTATCAACATTGTAAATAATCTTCTCGCGAGTTTTGTCTTCTAAAGTGTCTAAAAACTCTTCAACTTCATTTGAAAAGATGGTCTTAAAGAATTCGGTCATTACCCGGAATTATTAGTACAAAGATAGCAAATGTTTCCATATATAGCAACAAATAGAATTAATTTGAAATCTAAAATTGAAGAGGAATGACTTTATTTCGGTTGAATGGCCTTTCACTCCCGCCCATTCTTTACCCTAATTATCTCCGCCGCAATACTTACCGCTATTTCCATAGGTGTTTTACTATGGATTGGAATGCCAATTGGGGAATAGATTTTAGGTGCATCTTCTTTATCCGGCTGATAACCAATATTTTGATACAATTTGGCCACTTTGGTTTTACTTCCCATTAGGCCAAGATATTTGAATTTTTTGCCAATTAATTTGGCCAAAACGTCCTGATCGCTTTTATGAGTAAAGGTCATAATTACTACATAAACGCTATCACCCTCAGGAACCAGTTGATCAATGTTTGAATATTTTATTAGTTGTTTTTTATCTGCATATACATTGTTCTCATAAGTGTTCAAATTTTCCCTGTCATCAAAAATTTCAACAATAAAACCAAGATCCTTCATTAATTTTGATAAAGCCAGACCTACATGGCCCGCACCGATTATACAAATTCGGTTTTTATAGCCTGCCAGTTCTTTGTATTCCCATTTTGCTTCATTTTCTATGAAAGTACTGATAGGTTGATTTAATGTACCTTCAGGTATAAAACTAAAACCATCAGTTGAAATTCTAAGAACTCCGGTTTTATCATTGTTAATATAGCTAACTATTAGATTAATAGCTGTTTTATGTCTCTCCTCAAGCGCAATAAGTACAATAGTTTGCTCACCGGAGCATATCATGCCTGAATGTTCTTCACCGGCATTGGTTTTATGAATTTGTTTTTTCATAACCGGCCCGGGCCTGCCCAGGTGAAGCATCGCACGTGCCAGTTCAACAATATCATATTCCATGCTGCCACCACCAACTGACCCGGCCAGGTCCAGGTCATCGCAAACAGCCATTTTAAATCCTAAGCGGCCGGGGCTGCTTCCTTTACTGTCAATGACCACCAAAAGCATCAATTTCTTTGATTGCTCAAGTTTTTCTTTTATAAATTCCCAAAATTTCATATTGCGGGCTATTAAATCCAAAAATGTTTAGGATTTGGTTGTCTGTAAAAATTAAAAAAGTTCAAGCCTCAGTGTTCAATTTGTAAGCTGATTGTAAAAAAAACACTTTATATGACCTGTAAAGGGCTATTTAATCGATGTTCAATATTCCCTTGCACAATCTGATTGAGTCTTCGTCACCTGTGTATTTGCCCGGACTGTCAGATAATTTAATGGTTGGTATCCAATCTTGCCCTTCGGCTTTGGCCTCAATAATTTTTACAACAATGTTTAAAGGCTCCACCCCAACATCATTTGTAAAATTTGTGCCTATACCAAATGAAATTTTAATTTTTCCCCTGCAGAATTTAGCAATTTCCTCCACAGTATTCGGATTTAATCCATCTGAAAAAATGATTGTTTTTGCTGTAGGATCAACTCGGAGTTGCTTATAATGTTCGATAGTTTTTTTTGCAAATAGAATTGGATCCCCGGAATCCTGTCTGACCCCATCAAATAGCTTTGTAAATTTGGTATCAAAAGCCTTAAAGAATACGTCTGAAGTAAATGTATCCGAAAGGGCTATTCCCAAATCCCCCCGGTAAACTTTCACCCAGTTATCTAGTGCCAGTTTATTGGCCATTTTATAACCATATTTGGCGGCATGAAACATAAACCACTCATGAGCATGGGTGCCTACTGGAATAAGATCGTATTTTTTAGCAAAATATACATTGCTGGTTCCTATAAAAGAGGGTTTCCCATAAGATTTAAATGCGTCAACAATTCTATCATGATTATCAAAAGAGTAACGTCTTCGGGTTCCAAAATCAGCTACGCTTACCCCCAGCATATTAAATCGTGCAGCTTTTTCTTTTGCAATATCAATAATCTTATTTTCACTGTATATTGATTGGGATGTCATTTTAAAATATAGCTCAGATATCATTGCCATTAAAGGAACTTCCCATAAAATTGTACGATACCAGTAGCCCTCAATCAGAATTTGTAAATCACCACCTTTTTGAATTACTCCAACCTCGCTTGGATCAAAAATGTACCCCATCAAAAAATCAAGATATGTAGGATCTAAATAATAACATCTTTCCCGCAAATATTCTTTTTCATCTTTGCTTAAACGAAGATCTCCCAATTTGGAAATTTCCTTACGCAATATTTCTGCAAAACCATCAGGGAATTGCGTAGCTCCTCTGTTTATAAATTGATACCTTACTTTAGAACGCTGAAATATTTTAATAACCGCATTTTGCATGGTAAATTTATATAAATCGTTATCAATAAGAGAGTGAATCATAATTTGCTAAAATTTAAATAAGCACTAAATTAATCAAAAAATATGGTTTCATCACTAGTCTGGTTTAATTATGCTGCACATGGGAAGCGTTAAAAACAATATTGTAGCAACTATCAAATTTATACGGACATTTCAGGGTAAATTGATAACTATCTTGTCAAATTCCTTTTCTTATCCTGTTAATAATTAATATATTTGCTTGAACAAAATACGGGCAATATTGGTTACACAATAAACTACTTAAGGATGAAAACAGAAGCAGGTAAATTATTAAGTTCAATTGAATATCCTTCGGATTTAAAAAAACTTGTCAAAGAAGAATTGCCCCAACTAAGTGATGAACTTAGACAGTTTATTATTGATGTGGTTTCTACCAACCCTGGCCATTTTGGTGCCAGCCTGGGAGTAGTGGAATTGACTGTTGCACTGCATTACGTGTTCAATACACCATACGACAGACTTGTTTGGGATGTTGGCCATCAGGCTTATGGACATAAAATTCTGACTGGGAGACGAGACATATTTCATACAAACAGGAAGTATAAGGGAATTAGTGGTTTCCCTAATCGGTTTGAAAGTGAATATGATACTTTTGGAGTTGGACATTCATCTACCTCAATATCAGCAGCTTTAGGTATGGCCATTGCTGCCAAAAACAAAGGTGAGGAGGACAGGAATATTGTGGCAATTATTGGCGATGGTTCTATGACCGCCGGTCTGGCTTTTGAAGGATTGAATAATGCCGGAATCGAAAATTCAAATATTCTGGTTATCCTTAACGACAATCACATGTCTATTGATCCAAATGTTGGTGCACTAAATGAATATTTGCTCGATATTACTACATCAAAAACTTATAATAAAGTTAAAGATGAGGTCTGGAATATATTGGGAAAAATAAAGAAATTTGGGCCTAACACTCAGTCATTTATACAGAAAATTGAAAACGGAGTTAAGTCTATCATCCTAAAGCAGAGCAATTTATTTGAGTCTTTGAATTTCAGATATTTTGGACCTGTAGACGGACATGACGTGAAGCACCTTGTTGATGTTTTAAATGATTTGAAAAATATCCCCGGGCCTAAACTACTTCACTGCCAGACTAAAAAAGGCAAGGGATTTAAGTTGGCAGAGCTTGACCAGACCAAATGGCATGCTCCGGGCAAATTTAATAAAAACACCGGAGAGATTTTCCAGGTTAAATTAGATAAAAAGCAAGCACCCCGGTTTCAGGATGTTTTTGGACATACCATTGTTGAACTGGCAGAAAAAAATGACAAAATAATGGGAGTTACACCTGCTATGCCTACCGGATCTTCATTAAACATTATGATGGAGAAAATGCCTGATCGGGCATTTGATGTTGGTATTGCTGAACAACACGCTGTTACATTTTCAGCTGGCCTTGCCGCTGATGGCATGCTGCCCTTTTGTAATATATATTCATCATTTATGCAACGTGCCTATGATCAGGTAATTCATGATGTCGCACTTCAAAAATTAAATGTTGTTTTCTGCCTTGATAGGGGGGGGCTTGTTGGATCAGATGGCGCTACACACCATGGTGCATTCGATTTGGCTTACATGCGGTGCATTCCTAACATCACCGTTTCTTCACCAATCGATGAAGAGGAATTGAGAAACTTAATGTATACTGCTCAATTGCCGGATAAAGGCACATTTGTTATCAGATATCCCAGAGGAAATGGAGTGATGCCGGAGTGGAAAACCCCATTTAAAGAAATTCCTGTAGGAAAAGGACGAATGCTCCGCGATGGTGATGAATTGGCAATTTTAAGCATTGGTGCTATCGGGAACCTTGTTCGGAATATTTATGAAAAGTTTGATAATGAAGAGCTTAGTGTTGCTCATTTCGACATGCGCTTTGCCAAACCCTTGGATGAGGAATTATTGCATCAGATATTTAAAAACTACAAAAAAATTATTACACTTGAAGATGGTACTATAGTTGGTGGTTTTGGAAGTGCTATTGTTGAATTTATGGCTGAAAACAATTATTCCGCAAACGTTAAACGTTTGGGAGTGCCGGATAAGTTTATTGAACATGGAACTCAACAGGAGCTTTACAAAGAATGCGGCTATGACGAAAATGCCATATATAATACTGTACACAATATGTTGCAGATTAAGAAAATCAGTAATAAAAAATCGGCAGTAGCATAAGAAGGGTTTGATGGATTGTAATTATTTACCTGAGTTCGGTTTATGTGGCAGGTTTCATTTTTTTGGATTCCTCAAACTTAAAAGTTTGCCTTGAAAAAAAATCTTTTTTAGGTAGGGCTGAAAAAGGTTTTCTTATATTATGCGCAGATCAGTAAAAATTGCATAATGCTATAGTGATTTTAACCCAAATTGAGCGATTATTCGTTAACACTCATGAGAAAAGTTCTGCTCAATCGATTAAGTAAATGTAAGCGTTC
>JARGGF010000490.1 GCA_029210905.1 Bacteroidales bacterium
GATAATGTTTATCAACTGGTTTACGAAAATAGTATATTCGCTGTTCCAAAGTTTTGGTAAATCTACACGGGTGATTTTTACAGACATGTTCTTGATTTTTAAAGTTTGGTAAAAATTATTTATCCATACAAAAATGCAATAATATTTTTAAAAATATCAAATTTTCTAACGTTTTTCTTGCTAAACGTGCAAATAAAAAATTTGACATTGAACTTGCGGAAAAAAAGATTCCATGAAACCAATTTCAGTCAAGCTTGCGGAATAAAGAATTACTTGAAACTGGTTTCAGACAGGCTTGCGGAACATAAATTAGCACGAATCAATTTTAATTCAGCCTTGCGGAAAAATAATCAGGGTGAATTGGATTTCAGACAAGCTTGCGGAACGAAGATTTACCTGAATCCATTTTCAGACAGGCTTGCGGAACGAAAAAATGGTTGAAATGGGTTTCGATCATGTTTGCGGAACGGAAAATTGGCTGAAATAAAAATTAACTATTTGTTCCTTCATAATTATTAATAGAATTTTTAAAATCTTTACTCCGAATACAATAAAATTAAAATGAATTTTGAATATTAAAAAAAGGCTTTAAGTTTGGCCCTAGAAAACGATCCGTGCTTATCCAAACAATCAGTATTATCCGTGTTCCATTAAAATTATGAAATGAAAACTACTGCCCAATACAGGGAAGGATATCAGGACTAATTACATTTAAAAATGTATCTTTGTCGCCGATTAATCACTTATTACCACAAATGCAAACAGCATGAGATTCGAAGATTACCAGATTTCGTTTGAAATAAAGAAAAACCTTGCAAAACTTGGATTCAAAAAGCCTACTGATATCCAGTTTAAGTCCATCCCCCCGATATTAAAAGGTGAAGATGTGTTGGCCATTGCGCAAACCGGAACAGGGAAAACGGCGGCCTTTGCTATTCCTATTATTGACCTTCTGCACCGGGGTAAAAACACTGCCCGTAAAGATGGCATTAAATGCCTGGTAATGGTGCCAACCCGGGAACTGGCCCAACAAATTGCTGATGTATTTCAGGAGTTAAGCCGGCACACCCGTGTAAAAGCATTCAGCGTTTTTGGAGGTGTAGAGCAGGATGCTCAAATTGCCCGTCTGGAAGACAGTATTGATGTACTGATTGCCACACCAGGCCGCATGTTCGATTTAGTAAGTCAGGGACATATCCGCCTTCACCGTATTGAAATTCTGGTGCTTGATGAAGCAGATCATATGCTAGATTTGGGTTTTATTAAAGATATTGTAGATATTAAAAAGAAATTGCCTTCGAAACATCAAACCTTGTTTTTCTCGGCCACCATAAACGAAACTATTAAAAAACTGGCTTATTCACTGGTTAAAAACCCAATCCGCATACAAATATCACCAAAGGATCCTGTTTCAAAAAACGTAAACCACTCGGTGGCTTATATTAAAATGGACGACAAACGTTTTTTCCTTGAACGAATTGCTACAGAAAACCCCGAAAGTAAAATACTGGTGTTTGTGCGCACAAAAGTTCGTGCCGAACGGGTGTTTAAAGCCATGGAAAGGGTGAATATCAAAAGCGTTACCATTCATGGTGATAAAGAGCAACAGGCGCGATTTGAAGTAATGAGGCAATTTAAAAGTGGTGAAATAAAGATACTGATTGCTACTGATGTAAGTTCCCGTGGTATTGACATCCCCAATGTTGAATATGTAATCAATTATGATTTGCCCGATGTTGCCGAGAATTATGTTCACAGGGTAGGACGTACCGGACGTGGAAAAGAAAAAGGCATTGCCGTGTCTTTTTGCAGCGATGAAGAAAAGGAAATGCTCAAGGAAATTGAAGCATTTTTGGGCAAAGAAATTACTGTAATGAATATAGATAAAGAAGAATACAATACCACACTTGATTTTACCGAAGACACCAATAATAACTGGAAAGCCCTGCTAAAAGAAAACGAAGAATTTCAGAAAAAAAAGAAGAAACCGAATAAGAAGAAAAAGTAGGAAGATTTATCGCGCAAATGCACAAAGAAATAAAAGCTTGCTCGCTGGAATATTTTTGCGCAACTGTGCCCCTGATGAAAATTGTAAACTAAAAGTATCCAATACTTTTCAGGTAAAAACACTACAATCCAATCACAAACTGAACAAGCTCATCAGCAGCTTTAAAATATTTTATATTATCGATATTGGTTTTTGATTCAAGATATTTTTCGCCCCAATTTTGTTTTATATAATCATCGGAGCCCCAAATATTCGTTTTGCCCTCAATGTGAAGTTTCGAAGGTTCATCGCCAAACAATTCAATTTTAAGATAGCCCGAGATGCCCATATTATCAGTGGGCTTTAACTCTTCAATATTGGTATTTAAATGTTTATCTATAATAAAATCCATGATGTGTTTTTCTGTGACTTCATCCATCCCTTTTTCTACTTTGGTATTCTTGCCCGCCTTAAAGCCACCATATTCCTTATCAATAAATATTTTTCCGTTTTCAATTCGTATTTTAGTAGTTTCTGAATTCGAATCTTTACTGGTTTCGCGATAGGCCAGGGTGAAATTTAATTTTAATCCAGTATAGCTCATGGTTGTTTGGTTGTTAGTGCTTGTTTTTTTATTTGCATTAATTATTTCGCCTAATAAAATTCCTATAAAAGGTTACTTCGCTTTAGAAGCTCCCTGATTTTAAGTTCAAAATAAAACGTTTTTTTTATATTTTCATCCTTCCAATCTAAATTTTCAAGCACAATAATATTTATTTTAGAATCCGGATAATAAAAATTCATGGAAAGATAGCCTGGGACATAGCCAGTATGCCCTATTTCCAGAATATTTTCTGAATTATTGATGCGTAAGGCAAAGCCATATCCAACTTTGCCAAACAATGCATGGTTTTGTATCGCACCTGGTTTTATCATTAATTCATAACTTTCATCTGTTAGTAGTATCCCATTATGCAACAGATTATTCCACAAAAGCAAATCTTCTGCAGTAGATAAAATATATGCAGCCGGTAAATTTGATCCTTGAAACGTATTTTTTTCCTCCCAAATTATTCCGAGCGAATCTCTTGACCATGCCTGGGTTAGGTTAAAATTATAATTGGTTCCAGGTGCCGAAGAATTTTTCATTCCATACTTTTTGAATAATTCCGTACATAATTCTATATAGGATTTATGTGAAACGCTTTCGAGTATCTTACCGAGTAGTTCATATCCTAAATTAGAATAAGCAAAGTCAGTACCAGGCTTATAATCAAGAGCTTTGGCCAAATCAGAAATGCCATGCGTGTGATTCAGCAATTGATGAACAGTCACTTCATCAGCCCAATTCATTGGCAAATAGGGCAAATAGATTTTGATTGGGTCATTCAGCTTTATAAATCCCCTTTCAACAGCTTGCAAAACCAGCACAGCTGTAATTTGTTTACTAAGGGAACCTATTACAAATTGGTGGTCTTTCGTTAATTTGGTTTTATTTACAAAATTGGAGTAACCATAAGTCTTAGAACAGATAATGGAATCGCTTTTTGCAATTAGAATTTGTCCGTTAAATGGTCGAATAGAGTCTGTTATTATTAATGAATCAATTTTACTTTTAAAATCAAAATTGATTTTATCTGTATCTCTGCTTATACAATTAAGATATTGCAAAACAATGAATAAAAGGATTATAAGAGAAGTAGCCCTGGATTTCATAATTATTTATGGAATATTTGATAGTTGCTATAAGTGGCTAAGTTCAATCTTTTAATTTTAAACCACAACTCGGACAGAATGTAAAATGCAATTTCAGTTGGGTATTGCATTGTTTACATAATAAAATCTCATTTAATATTGGTTTTATGCTTTGTTTTAAACTAACAGAATATTCTTCCGGTATTTCATCCAGAAAAGTTGACTCATTTCCCTTACGGGTGATTAAGAAAAGTTCATCTTTGGCGCGGGTTAGCGCTACATAAAACAATCGGCGCTCTTCTTCCAACAGCATGTCGTGTTTCACTTTTCTAATTACCTGAAAAACACGATCGTCGAGCCATATGTCAGGAAATCCGCCATAGCCCTCGGTAAGGCCAATGATAAAAACGGCCCTTGCCTCCAACCCTTTTGATGAATGAATGGTTTTTCCTCTTATCCGAAGCCCTTCTTTTCTAAGTCGTTGAAAATAGGGTCCGAACATTTTTGACCGGCGATAAAGCACCAGTATATCATCATTTTGATAACCTTCGGAAAGCAAACGATTAATTTCAGTAATAAAATATTCCAACTCGTCCTCCTCAGAATCACCCGCATAAATATTAATCCGCTTGTCTGATTTTTTTGAGGCACTTATTTCCTTATCTACCTGAAACTTATTGTGCCTGATTACTTCATTGCTGGCGCCAACTATAAACTCGGTACTTCGATAATTCAGGTTCAGCTTTATTAGTTTTGTTTTCTCAAAATGCTTTTCAAAATTAATGATGTAGTCTACTTCAGATCCCCTGAAACCATAAATACTTTGCCAATCGTCGCCCACACAAAACAATTGCGTTTCGGGTGTTAACATATTATTTATCAGCCTGATTTGCAGATTATTTACATCCTGAAATTCATCAACCAAAACATGCTTAAACTGTTCCCGATACTGCTTAAGCACATTAGGTCTTTGCCTGAAAAGCTTCAGTGTTTTAACTATCAAATCTCCATAGTCCATTACGCTTTCTTTTAC
>JARGGF010000491.1 GCA_029210905.1 Bacteroidales bacterium
AGAATTTTATTTTTGAAATGGCAAAAAACATCATCCTTAATAAAATAAACCCATGCTTAAACCTTGAAATATTTGTATCCCCATAGGTCCTTTCCCGATAAGTAATGGGTAAATCAATTATTTTAAGGTTTAATTTATAGGCTCCAAAAATCAAATCAAAATCGCCAAATGGATCAAATTCTCCAAAAAACTTTCTGTTTTCCGCCAGTTTTAGATAATCTTTTCTAAGCATTACTTTGGTACCGCATAGGGTGTCTTTTATCGGTTGTTCAAGTATCCACGAAAAAGCATTGCTGAAAAATTTGTTGCCCAGGATATTAAGCGGACGCATTGCATTGGCATCCATTGGATAAACCAGTCTTGAACCATTAATAAACTCACCTTTTCGTTCAATAATAGCATTATAAAACTTTGGTAAATCTTCAGGTGGAACGGTTAAATCAGCGTCCAATATCATTAATACGTCTCCAGAAGCTACTGAGTAGCCTTTTCTCACAGCATCACCTTTGCCTTTGCCATCCTGTCGTGCAATTTTTATATCAAATTGTTCTTTATATTTCTCCTGCACTTTTTGAATGGTTTCCCAGGTATCGTCCGTAGAATTTCCTTCCACAAAAATAAGTTCCAGATGTTTACCAAATTGAGGCATGCGTTTAATAGCATTTTCAATATTTCCACTTTCATTTCGTGCCGGAATTATTACACTGGTGCTAAAATGATCCTTCGGATAAGAAAGGGCAGGAGAGAGCCGGGCAAATACAAATGTATTTAAGCCTAAATTATTAAAAAAAGGCAATCTTGCTATGATTTTATTAACCAGCCAGCTAAAAATCGGGAAATAGGCAGGGAACAATACTCTTTTGGCTGATCGGTAAGATTCATATCCTGTAAGGTTCAGAAAGTTCCTTATGTCTTTAATAGAAAGCCAGTTTTGTTTCGGACTTTTTTTCTTTAAGCCAATGTATTCTCCAAATCTTAAAAATGGTTCCCAAAAATGGTTGTAATAGGTAATAATTATCCTGGTATCTGTTTTTGATACCGATTTTAAAGAATTCAGAACATTTTGAATATCAACAAAATACCCAATAGTATTGGAAATTATAATCACATCAAATTTTTGATCAAGCTGAATGTTTTCAGCATCCATTTCGTAAAATTTAATGTTTTTGTGTTTGGCTTTGGCTTCATTAATCATAGCTGGGCTCACATCTATCCCAACTTTATTTTTTCCTTTTAATTGGGCAAGGGTGTCACCAATTCCGCAGCCAACGTCTAATATGCTGATATCATCAGTTAAAAAATAATTGATATAAGATACAATGTCTTGCCAATAATATGAAAATCGCTTTTTGTATTTAGCATATCCAGGGGCAAGTTTTTGAAAATGGTCGTAAAAAACCTGTTTGCGTTTGTTTAGCATTTTAATACCGGTAAATAATTTGCAAAAAAAAAGGTTTAGATAGTATATTTCCAAACCCTTTTGCAAATTTAAAATAAAATTTTAAATATGAATTACTTCATCATAGGCAGCAGCAGCAGCTTCCATGATAGCTTCTGACATGGTAGGATGCGGATGAATTGATTTTATCAGCTCCATACCGGTAGTTTCCAGCTTTTTAGCTACCACCAGCTCGGCAATCATTTCGGTTACATTAGCACCTATCATATGTCCGCCTAGTAACTCACCGTATTTTGCATCAAAAATTAATTTAACAAATCCGTCCTTTGCACCGGCGGCACTAGCCTTACCCGAAGCAGTAAATGGGAACTTGCCAACTTTTATTTCATAACCTTTTTCTATGGCTTGTTTTTCGGTCAAACCTACTGAGGCAACTTCGGGCACTGTGTAGGTACAGCCCGGAATATTCTCATAATTAACTGGTTGTGGATGGTGTCCGGCAATTTTTTCAACGCAGGTAATTCCCTCTGCAGATGCAACGTGGGCAAGGGCAGGGCCGTGAACAATATCGCCAATGGCATAAACTCCTTCTACATTGGTTCGATAAAAATCATCCACTTTTACTTTACCTTTGTCTAATTCTATGCCAAGTTCTTCAATACCAATACCTTCAAGATTTGGTGAAATGCCGACTGCCGAAAGAACTATTTCAGCTTCATGTTCTTCAACTCCTTTTTTTGTCTTAATACTTACCTTACAAAGCTTGCCCGATGCATCTACCGATTCAACTGAAGAATCGAGCATTACTTTTACCTTTTTCTTTTTAAAACTTCTTGCCAGAGTTTTTGAAACTTCTTCATCCTCTAAAGGAACCAGATTAGGCAAAAACTCAACTATAGTAACATCAGTACCCATGGTGCTGTAAAAATAGGCAAATTCTGTTCCTATTGCCCCGGAGCCAACTACTATCATCGATTTTGGTAGTTTTGGCAAGGTCAATGCTTCGCGGTAGCCAATTATTTTTTTACCATCTTGCTGTAAATTAGGAAGTTGTCGAGATCGTGCTCCTGTGGCTAAAATGATATGTTTAGCAGTGTATGTTTTGCTTTCTCCTGCATCGTTTTTTACTTCAATGGTATTTTTGGCGGTTAATTTTCCAAAGCCCTGCAAATGTTCAATTTTATTTTTTTTAAACAGAAACTGAATGCCTTTGCTCATACCATCGGCAACACTACGGCTACGTTCAATAACTTTTGCAAAATCAGCAGATACACCTTCTGCTTTAATTCCATAATCTTCGGAATGCTGCATATATTCTAATACCTGTGCACTTTTTAAAAGTGATTTTGTTGGGATACAACCCCAGTTAAGGCAAATACCGCCAAGTTCAGCCTTTTCAACAACAGCAGTTTTCATGCCTAATTGAGATGCCCTTATTGCAGCTACATAGCCGCCTGGGCCACTGCCAATTACTATTATATCGTAATCCATGATTATTTAGTTTTGTATGTTATTTTGTGGCGAAAATACTATCTTTTCTTCAGATAAACGAACCAAAATATAGAAAAATACCATCTTGTCTTTTAAATATACCAGTTTGTCAGCTCAATGATTTTATGGCTAAATTTTCTTATTATCTATCGCGCTGCTTTGATAATTTGATTTTGATGATTAGGCCGTCAGGATAAAATTTGATGCTTCAAATTCTGAATATCCGCTTATGATTTTTAGTTTAATCCTTCAAGCTACTTCGTCCGAAAGTCTTGTAAATAAAGGACATTTTTGTCTTTTTTGTTTGAGCTTTTTTGCTATGCCTGCATATAAATTGTTCTAAATGATAAAAAGCTGTATATCTGAACAATATAATCAAATTTTTTATAGTTTACAAGTTTACATATAAATAAGATTGAGATAAGTTTAAACTAAGAATTAAATTTGTATGCAAAGAATAGCAAAGTAAAATGATAATTGAGTATTTAGGTAAATATTTTAAGGAACTGGTTGTTTTAACAAATGCAATGGCTCCATATCTTTTATTGGGGTTTTTGTTTGCTGGTATTTTACATGTTTTTTTCAAAAAAGAACGTGTTGCCAGATTGTTGGGAAGTAGTAAAATAAGATCGACTGTTTATGCAAGTTTAATCGGAGTTCCTTTGCCTCTGTGTTCTTGTGGAGTAATACCTACAGGAGTTTCTTTTTATAAAAATGGGGCATCAAAAGGTTCCACCGTGTCGTTTCTGATTTCTACCCCACAAACAGGAGTAGATTCGATTATGGCTACCTACTCAATGCTGGGTTTGCCATTTGCTATTTTAAGACCATTTATCGCATTTGTTAGTGGGATTTTAGGCGGGGCGGTTACAAATTTTTTAGATAGAAATCATCAACCACCTAAGACTGTTGAAATTCCAGGTGAAACTCATGATAAAATAGAAAATCCTTTTAAAAGGATGTTGCATTACGCTTTTGTTGAATTCATGCAGGATATTGCTAAGTGGCTGGTTATTGGCTTGCTATTAGCTGCCTTAATTTCTTTATTACTTCCTCCTGAATTTTTTTCTGAGTACATAAGCAATGATTTTTTAGGCATGTTGATTGTACTGGTTGCCTCAATACCTTTATATGTTTGCGCTACAGGCTCTATCCCTATTGCTGCGGTATTGCTGATGAAAGGAATTTCGCCAGGAGCAGCACTTGTATTTCTAATGGCTGGGCCGGCTACTAATGCAGCTACTATAACGGTTATTGGCAAAGTTATGGGCAAAAAAGCGTTGTTTAGCTATCTTGCATCCATTATTGGGGCTTCACTTCTCTTTGGATTTATCATTGACCAATTCCTTCCTAGGGAATGGTTTACTTCATTTATGATACATGGAGACAATGCTCACCAACATGGGCTGCCTGCATGGTTTGAAATTGGGTCTACAATTGTTTTAACGGCCTTAATCCTGAATATCTATATCAAAAAAATAATTAAGCGTTTTAAATCAAAGTCAAATAATTTTACGATTAACACAGTAGATAAAGTTAATGGAACTAACGGCGAGCACTTGATTAAGGTTAATGGGATGGACTGTTCTCATTGTAAATCAAACGTTGAACTTGGTTTGGGGCAATTGGAAGGCATAGAGTTGGTGCAGGCTGATATTTATACATCTACTGTGAAAATAAGGGCCAAAATTTTTAATCCTGCACTTATTAAAGAAACTGTTGAATCATTAGGTTATAATTATCAGGGAGAAATGAAAAATAATCAATTTGTAGTAATGGAAAATTACAAAATATTTGTAAAAGGGATGACCTGTAATCATTGTA
>JARGGF010000492.1 GCA_029210905.1 Bacteroidales bacterium
GTTCCACCTCACCCATTCGGTGGAACACAACATTTTCTAAATCGGTCCGCCTGGCGGATAAGTAAAGCGCTTGTTCGTAGTGCTCCAACCGCTTAACTTAGGAAATAATTTAACAGGGGAAGAATAATTCACTACCAGATATCAACTAATTAATCCCGCATAACCTTTTTCAAGTTACTTAATACTTTTTTTAAAAAAAATAAGCTCATATTGTTCTCATTTTCTGATACTTAAAAATTCCATTATTTTTTTTTCTTTTTTGAATAGGGGTAAGCTCAATTGGGGTTGTCTTATTACTAAATGAGCTTTATCTGGCTAAAAAGCCATTTTATTTGCAAAAAAAGCCATTTTACCTAAAAATATGGTAAAAAAACAGAAGTTTAGAATAAAATTGTGAAAAATTAACTTAAAACGTTTTAATAAAATAACAAATTAAACCATTTGTAGCGTTTTATTTCAAATAAGTATAACCTTAAAACAGAGGATAATGAGAAGGATAAAACTAAAACTCTATAAAATTTTACGAAATGTAGGATTAGAGCGTAACCACATTAACATGTTCAGTATTTTTAACGAAGAATTACGTTTGGATCAATTTGACGAGACATGCTATTTATATTATCTTGAGAATAGTTTTAATATTTCGATACCAGATAAAGATGTACCGCAATTAAGAACTATTGATAATACTATAGATTATTTATATAACAAAACCGCCCAGTTTGGCGGATTAAATTAGGAGCAAATTCCATTTATTATACTAACCAATTTTTAAAAGCTATGCTCCATCGGAGTATAGCTTTTTAGCATTGCAGAGCGTTTTCTCAATTCTATTTCTTAAGCTCAAAGGCGATAAAACACAAATACTATCACCATAGCCCAAAATTTCACGCTCCAGCTCATAATTTGGTATCACCTGAATGCTAATTTCAATTCCGTTTTTCAACTTTTCAATGAGTTTCTGCGAGCTGTGCAATGGTTTTGTAAGTATGTAAGGTGCATTTCGTCGGTCAATAAATAAATGCACATCTTCCGGGCGTTGGTTAGGATTTACTGTTACTCCAATTACATCCTTAAAATAGGTTGCAGCAGAGAATTTAGGATCTGGTACGTAATGTTTATCATGTTCAATATCAATATTTTGCACACGATCTAGTGCCAAAGTCAGCAAATCTTTATAGCCTTCTTTTTTACCTAAAACAAACCACCTGTTACGGTACTCTTTTAGTAAATATGGATAAAAAATAAAACCATTAGCGTTCCTTGCCCTGAAGGATTGATAAACAATACTGATTGCCTTTTTCTGGTTAATTGCTGCATAAATAGGTTCTAAAAACTCAAGCCCTTTCAGGTTTTCATTTTTTTCAATATCGATAATAGGGGCTTGTTTTGATTTTTCGGTATACACCTTGTCTTCAAGCTTTTGCACCATTCCTCCTAAATCCTTAAAGTGAGAAAATCCTTTAAATTGCTTCAAAATTTCTACCACTTCACTCAATTTTTCCAAATCCTGGTTGCTGAGTGGAATGTTGGTAATGCTATATCCCTTATCCTCATAACAATAATATTTTTTTTCAAAAACAATAATTGGAGCATTGTAGCCAAGCTTGTCTGAACGCATTAACTGAATATCGGCCTGAATGGTCCTTCTGCTAACACCTTTGTCAATTCCTTCATATTCATACAAGGCTTCGGAACAGGCATCAATCAAATCTTCGAGTGTCCATTTCCGATAATGGTTTTGCAGGCATTTATCAATGGTTTTGTAACGGATTAGGGCATTTCGGTTTACGGGCATATCAAGGAAATTAGAAATTAATGTTGTTTAGTTATGTCAATAGAACACTGGCAGAACCTTCGGACTCTGCCAGGTTGTCCTTGCTGTGTGACCTTTCAGAGTCGAAAGACCTGAAAGAGTCCGCCAAGATATCCCAAACTAAACGACATTGAAACTTTCACCAACAAAGTAAATACATTAAGTATTTGATAATCTAGTAAATAATTACTAATTTAACTCTTATAGAAAAATATTTTTTTGAAAAATACAAAAAAAATTATAGTGCGCAAAAAGATTGCGCACTTGGTTTTCATCTTTGTAGTGTAAAACAAATTAAAAAGTTCTTTGATTTAAAATATAGTGCTTTCAGCACCAAAAATCTTCCCTTAAAAAAGGAAGCACCGGGGAAAAATGGAAGGATAAGGCCCTGACAGAAGTTTCTGTATGGCTTCGTAGTGCAATGCCAGTTGGCTATTGTATGCTGCTTTACCTGAAATTGTTTCTTCACCAGTTTGTGGGTCGAGGGTTCAATTCCCTCTCCGTCTTCAGGCGGATAGCTCAGCGGTAGAGCAACAAATTTAAAGTGTGGGTTCGAGTCCCACTTCCTGTGTGAGCAGGAATGGCGGAACTGGCAGACGCGATAGACTCTTAATCTATTATTTTGGAAAAGTCGATCACTTTTAAAAATGATCACCTTTGAAAGCACGTAAAGCGCAACCGGTTCATTTTCTTCGGAATCTGAACAGTCCTGATAAGGCTATGAAGGCCCGGGGATACCGTTAAGCAAGTTGGTTTGCTTTTTTGTAAAGTGATTTTTGAACTGCAGGCCCTGCCGGCAAAGTAAATTACTTCTTTACACAAAACCATTCCAATGCAGCCTGACTCAACCAGGCTTCCGTTTTTGAAGGATGGTTGGCTTTATGTGTTTTCTTTCTAATTAGAAATTAGTGTATTAGTTATTTGAAATTAGAAAAGAATATTTTGAGTATGTCCATATCTTGAATTCTTGCGTGGATATAATAATAACAACTTATAAATAAGTCACTTATAAAACAATTTACAATGAAAAGAATTAGAGTAAATAAAGGTAAAGCTGTCCTGGTTTTTAAAAATAATGATTACCAACGCGTATTGACTGAAGGAAAATATTGGTTAAACTTCGGTGAAACAGCAACAGAATATGATATGGCTTATGCCTTCTCTTCTCCTGTCCAGTTTAACATTTTGCTGAAAGATAACAAGCTGGCTGAATTGCTGACAGTTTTAGAAGTAAATGATAATGAGATAGCAATCATATTTCGCGACGGAATATTTTATGCCGTTTATAATGCCGGGAAATATGCATTCTGGAAAGGGGTTGTGGATTATACCTTTTTAAAAGCCGATTTAAGCAAAATTGAAATTACAGAAAATATTCCACTTAATATTTTACAAAAACCAGAAGTAGCCCAGTTTGTAAGAAGCTATTCCATTGGTTCTTATGAGAAAGGCTTGCTGTATATTGACGAAAAATTCGAAAAGGAATTAGGTACTGGTAGCTACTATTTCTGGAAAAATGCTATTCCTGTTGCCGTAATGAAAGCTGATTTGCGACAACAACAATTGGAAATTTCGGGTCAGGAAATCCTAACCAGTGATAAGGCAGCTTTGCGTATCAATTTTTATGTGCAATATGTTGTTAATGATATTGTTAAGGCATTAACTGAAAACAAGGATTATGAAAAACAATTGTACATTATTATGCAATTAGCCTTGCGTGAATTTATCGGTACCCTTGCCCTTGACGAAATTTTGCAAAAGAAAGAATCTGTGAATCAATATGTTATCTCAAATGTAAAGGAGAAAGTTGATAAACTTGGCGTAGAAATTAAGGATAGCGGTATCAGGGACATCATTCTGCCTGGCGATGTAAAAGAAATTATGAGCCAGGTATTAATTGCCCAGAAAAAAGCACAGGCAAATATCATTACAAGAAGGGAAGAAACTGCATCAACCCGATCGTTACTTAACACTGCCAAACTGATGGAAGAAAACGAAATGTTGTTTAAATTGAAAGAGATGGAATATGTGGAAAAGATTGCAGAAAAAATCAACAGCATCTCTTTATCGGGTGGTAATCAAATAGTTGAGCAATTGAAGGAGATCTTTTCGCCTAAGAAGTAGGAATGGAACACGGATACTTCGACAAGCTCAGCACAAGTGACGCAGATTTTGCGGATTTTCACAGATTTTTAATAAAATGGCACTAGCGAGGACGCGTGCGCCAGCCGATTAAATGCATTGGTAGAATTGCAAGAATAAAGTTGAAAAAATTCGTGTTAATTTGTGTAATTCGCAGACAAAAAAAGTGGATAAAGATGAAAAAAGTAATATCAACCGAACGCATCCCAATCAAATTATGGTTGGACGATATAGAAGAAGGGGCTTTGGATCAGGCAAAAAACATAGCCAACCTGCCTTTTGCTTTCAAACATGTGGCCATTATGCCCGATAGCCACCAGGGTTACGGAATGCCAATTGGTGGAGTATTAGCCACCAAAGGAGTAATTATTCCTAATGCAGTTGGTGTAGATATCGGCTGTGGAATGTGTGCACTAAAAACCTCATTATCAGCTATTTCAACAAAAGATTTGAAAAATATAATGAGCAGGGTGCGAGAATTAATCCCGCTTGGTTTTGAACACCACAAAGAAAAACAGGATTTGTCGTTAATGCCTTCACAAGAAAATATTGTTGCCGGCGGAGTAGTTGAAAGACAGTTTGTTGCTGCCCAAAAACAGTTAGGAACACTAGGTGGGGGAAATCATTTTATTGAAATACAAAAAGGTTCAGATGGACACATTTGGATAATGATTCATTCAGGAAGCCGGAATATTTGCCTGAAAGTGGCAGATCATTACAATAATCTGGCAAAAAAACTAAAC
>JARGGF010000493.1 GCA_029210905.1 Bacteroidales bacterium
ATTTGTCATTGCTCTAATCTTCACTTATTTTAAGATACCTTTAAATTATCAGCATCGCATCCTGTTCTGGGGTATTATAGGTGCCATAATTTTCCGGGGGATAATGATATTGCTTGGGGCATCCTTAATTAGAAATTTCCATTGGGTAACCTATGGCTTTGCTGCCTTACTGCTCTATTCTGCCTATAAAATGTTAAAGTCAAAACATGAAGAAACTAACTTTAAAGAAAACGCAGGTATAAAGCTGTTATCAAAGTTCTTCCCCATATCATGGGATTTGCATGATGGGAGGTTTTTTATTAAACTTAATGGTAAAAATACAGCTACTGTCTTATTTGCCTGTCTTGTAGTGGTTGAATTTTCTGATGTTTTGTTTGCACTGGATTCAATACCTGCAATTTTTGCAGTAACTACTGACCCCTTTTTGGTATTTACCTCTAATATTTTTGCCATTTTAGGACTTCGCTCGCTGTATTTTTTTCTTGCAAATATTCTGGACAGATTTTATTATTTAAAATACAGCCTTATTTTTATCCTTTTTTATGTAGGAATTAAAATGTTAGTCATAGATTTCTACAAATTTCCCGCTGAATTCTCACTTTTACTAATTCTGTTAAGTCTTACAATAGGTGTACTGGTTTCTATGTATATTACTAGAAAAAAAGAAAAAATTGAGCAACAAAATAATAAAGCATAAGCTCTAAGTCACTTATTTTCAGTCAATTTACATATCCAACTTGATGCAAACTTGATTCTTATTTAGATTTAGTCTAAATAAATTTATACCTTTGTATCAAATTTTAAACTATGAACAAACTTGTTCTGATACTAGTGATTAGTCTGCTTGCAAATTGCAGCCAATCTCAAGTAAAAGAAAAGAAACCTACAAACATGGAAAAACACAAATATTCCAACAAACTTGCTCAAGAAAGCAGTCCTTATTTATTACAACATGCCCATAATCCGGTAAACTGGTACCCCTGGGGTGAAGAAGCATTAAACAAAGCAAAAGATGAAAATAAGCTTATCCTTATAAGTATAGGCTATGCTGCCTGCCACTGGTGTCATGTTATGGAGCGGGAATCATTTGAAGATGAACAAGTTGCAGTTTTAATGAATGAGCATTTTGTGTGTATAAAAGTTGACCGTGAAGAGCGACCGGATATTGACCAAATTTACATGACAGCTGTGCAAATGATGACAGGAAGCGGTGGCTGGCCCCTGAATTGCTTTGCCCTGCCCGATGGACGACCAGTTTACGGCGGCACCTATTTTAGAAAGGATCAGTGGAAGCATGTTTTAACTAGTCTTTCTGATATGTATCAATCTGATAAACAAAAAATGCTTAATGTAGCTGCTGATTTATCGAAAGGCATAATAGAGGCAGAAGTTATTGATTATAAAGTAGATGCCAAAGAATATTCAGATAAAGATCTTAAAGAAATAGTTGAACCGTGGAAACCCTATTTCGATAAAATAGAAGGAGGAAACGATAGGGCCCCAAAATTTCCGCTTCCTAATTCTTATGAGTTTCTATTAAATTATAGTTATTATACTTCTGATAAAGAGACTCTTGAGCACGTATACTTAACACTTAATAAAATGGCCAAAGGTGGAATATACGATCAGGCAGGTGGCGGTTTTGCAAGATATTCAGTTGATAAGTACTGGAAAGCACCTCATTTTGAAAAAATGCTATATGATAATGGCCAACTGGTAAGTTTATACTCGAAAGCATACCAATTATCTAAAAATGAAGATTATAAAAGAGTTGTTTACCATACCATTGAATTCCTTGAGAGGGAACTTCGTTCATCTGAAGGTGCATTTTATTCTTCACTCGATGCTGATAGCGAGGGCGAAGAAGGTAAATTTTATGTTTGGGATAAAAAAGAACTGGAAGAGTTGCTTGGCGAGAATGCAAAACTCTATTGTGATTATTACAAAGTAAACGAACAGGGAAACTGGGAAAATAATAAAAATATATTGCACAGAGGAGAAAAAGAAGAAAACATCTCCAAAAAATACCATCTTTCTAATAATGAGTTAATTATAAAGATTGAATCGCTTAATGCAATCGTTTTAAAAGCAAGGGCAAAAAGGATAAGACCCAGTCTGGATGATAAAATTCTTTCTTCATGGAATGGATTAATGTTAAAAGGTTTAATTGATGCCTACCGAGTATTTGATGAGCCCGTTTTTTTACAAACAGCCCTGGAAAATGCTGAATTTATCAGCAATAAAATGATTGATAAAGATTACAGGCTGTGGCGCAATTATAAAAATGGGAAAGCAAGCATCAATGGATTCCTAGATGATTATGCTTTTGTAATTGACGGATTTATTGCTCTTTATCAGGCTACTTTCGAAGAAAAATGGCTGAATTTGGCTAAAAATCTGACAGATTATACGCTTAAACACTTTCACGACGATAAATCGGGCATGCTCTTCTACACTTCAGATTTAGATCCGAAATTAATTGCCCGAAAAATGGAAATCAATGATAATGTGATACCTGGCTCTAACTCTGCCATGGCAAAAAACCTCTATTATCTGGGTCATTTTTTCTATAATGACAACTATATTGAAATATCATCGCAAATGCTTCATAATGTGAAAGATGATATTAAAAGAAGTGGGGCATATTATTCTAATTGGGCCCTTTTATTAACACATTTTGTTTACAACTTAAAGGAAGTTGCTATTGTTGGTAAAGACGCTTTGCCGTTCAGAAAAAAGTTTGATGAGAACTATTTGCCACAATGTATTTTTTCAGGAAGCACAACAGATAGTCACATTCCAATGCTTGAGGGGCGCATGCAGGAAGGCAAAACAACCATATATGTTTGTGAAAACAGGGTGTGTAAGTTGCCGGTTTATGGGGTTGAAGAGGCGGTCAGAGTATATTTGTAATTGGTAGATTGGAAATTGGTATATTGGTAATAAACAAATAAACAAATAAACAAATAAACAAATAAACAAATAAAAATTACCGTTCGACTAAACAACAATAGCTTATAATTTTGCTTTAAGGTAACAATCAGAACGAAAGCATAAACCCTTTATTCAGGTTTTTATGTTTATCAATCTCTATTTCTAAGAACTTTATCTTCTGCTGGATAATAAATTTTCTGAATAGCTCGATGTTTTCACTATTTTCAGCTTCATTTAAGGCATCAATATAGGCTACTCTATCCTCAGTAAATATTTTAATTAATGGTTCATTGTGATACATTTGGATGTAATTCATTAATAGCCTTGCAGTTCTACCGTTTCCATCTCCAAATGGGTGAATATTAACAAAATTATAATGGATATCAGCGGCAAGCTCAATTATTTCTTCATTTTTTACCTTATCAATCTTTTCATTCACCTTTAGGCACAATTGCTCCAAAAGATCCGGAACTTTTTTATAATCCGGAAAATATTTTGTGTCGATATAAACCTGCGCAAGTCTTAAATCACCTTTTGACGTATCGAAACTACCTAAAGCGGTATTGGTGAAACTTCCCGTGTTTTTCATCACAGATGCAGCTATTTCTTTTATAAAACCAATCGATAATTTTCTTTTTTGCATAGCATGTTCTTTTATGAACTGAAATGCAGCAAAATGATCTTTTATCATCAAATGATCCTTTAGTGGCTTTCCAGCAGCAGTTATATCATTCTCTATTAATACTTTTGTGTCTGTTTCTGTAAGCGAACATCCTTCAATTTTTGTTGAATGCCAAACAATAGAAATCATACAAAACTTTTCGTAATCAATTACATCTTGCAGATTTAGTCCCAGGTATTCCCGCCTGATTTTATTTAGTTCTGAATGCATACTATTCAATTTATCAATGAATTAGCCTCCGTATTATAAATTTTAGCTAATAAAACTGCAAGATAAAAAATACCTGTGCTTATTTCTTGAATTTGTCACTAATTTTAACAAATATATTAATTAACCCACAATAAAACGAAGCCGTAAAATTCAATAATGGTAATAACAATATTATTGGTCGCTTTTACTTTTTTTCTTTAATCACCAACTCATTCCTTACCATCCTGCCATTATACTGTTGGATAAATGCTTTTAATAACCTTTCCATACGAGTCTCAATATCAGGTAATTTACCCAGCAGATTATTATTCAGAAGCGGATCATTAACATAATCATATAGCCCGATTGTTTTCTCCTCTAGAAACTGCAAAACATAATTGCCCTGCATGATCTGATAGGTGCTGTTGTTATAATTGACTGCAAAATGATTTTCTGTACTATCCAGTGCATTTACTCCGAATGAAATATAGCCACCGTCGTAATGCAGGTAATGCATAATAGTAGGCAATATATCCATTTGTTGAACAACCGTAGAATCCATTCCTTTTAAATCATTGCCTCCGGGGTGATAAAATAAAATTGGTACAGCGAAATCGCCAATGGAAGTTTTATATTCTGGGTGCCATGCATGATTGGAATGATCAGCAGTCAACACAAATAAAGTATTTTTAAACCAGGGCTCTTTTGAGGCTTTTTCAAAAAACTTTCGCAAGGCTAAATCCGAATATTGAATAGGAATATGAAAATCGAGTGTGCCTTTCTTAAATTTGTCAACATATTTCTCCGGAACTTTAAACGGATGGTGAGAAGAAACTGAAAAAAACGTTGCCTGAAAAGGTTGTTTCATCTTATTAAATTCATT
>JARGGF010000494.1 GCA_029210905.1 Bacteroidales bacterium
ATGAGATCAATCATAAAATTTCTGGTGCGTAAAGTCCCCAGGCCTGTTCTAATAAAATTTAGTTACCTTTTTAGCAGGATTATGAGCCTCTTTTACAAAGGTGATAATGTTGAATGCCCGGTTTGTGGAAGTTACTTCAGAAAGTTTTTACCTTATGGCAATCTTGGCACAGATAACAGACTTTGTCCTAAATGTTTATCATTAGAAAGGCATCGTTTAATCTGGTTGTTTTTAAAAGAGAAAACCAACTTTTTCGATGCCAGATTAAAAGTACTGCATATTGCTCCGGAGCAGCCATTTTTAAAGCGTTTTAAAAGCCTTAAGAAGCTTGATTATGTCACTGCTGATCTATTATCCCCAATTGCAGACGTTAAAATGGACGTTCGCGAAATGCCTTTTGAGGACAACAGTTTTGACGTTGTAATGTGCAACCATGTTCTGGAACATATTGATAATGAAGAAAAAGCAACTTCAGAAATCTATCGTGTTTTAAAAAAAGGAGGCTGGGCCATTCTACAGGTGCCACTCGACGTAAGTTTGGCAGAAACCTATGAAGATGACAGTATCACTGATCCAAAGGAACGTGAAAAGATATTTGGTCAATATGATCACCTTAGAGTTTATGGAAGGGATTATCCCCAAAGGTTGGAAAAATCAGGATTAAAGGTAATACCGGACAATCTGATTCAGGAAATAGGTCCTGAACTTACTGAAAGGTTCCGACTTGATAAAACTGAATTACTTTATTATTGTATGAAAGAATAAACTTTTTAAGTATTTTTAGAAAATTCTTAATCTTAAATACATTTAAATCAAACTTTTGAATCTGGAGCAAAAAAATATAAACCCACTTAACAAAGAAGAGTTTGAAAAACTGTTCAGGAATTATTTTAAACCGCTTGTTGCCTTTGCAAAAAAATACACTGGTGATTTAGATTCGGCAAAAGAAATTGTGCATGATGTTTTTGTAAACTTATGGACCAAAAGGGATCAAATTAATATTGAAAAATCGGTAAAATCATATTTATATACTTCTGCATACAATCGCAGTTTAAATTTTATTCGCGACCACAAAAAGTTTGATAATAATCAATCTGTTGAAGCGAGTGCAGAACTAAAAGCTTCATGGAGTTTCGAAGAAAATATTGATGCTTATGAGCTTGAAGAAAAAATAAATAAAATAATAGATGCATTACCGGAAAAATGCAAACAGGTTTTTATGTTAAGCCGGTTTGAAGGGCTTAAATATCAGGAAATTGCAGATAAATTAGGTATTTCTATAAAAACAGTAGAAGCTCAAATATCAAAAGCTTTGTCTGCATTGAAAGCAAATTTAAAGGAATACCTGACAATACTGTTAATTTTCTTAATAAATTAAATTTTAGGATAAGGGTAAACGAATAGTCGCGTGTAATATTGTTGAAATCCACAAAATGGACAAAACCAACTCACATATCGAACTTATAATTAAGTATTTGACAGGAAATGCTTCAGCAAGCGAAAAGCAGGTGCTATTTGATTGGCTAAAAGAAAACAATGAAAATGAACTGCTTTTTAAACAAACAAAAAAAGCATGGGAAATTGCCAATGAAAATTTGGATCCCGATGTTACTGCTATTGATATCGATGATGAGTGGCAAAAAATTGAAAAAAATCTTGGTTTAGCGAAGGAAAGTACTCCAATTAAACTGAATAATTATAAGAGAGAAAGCAAATTTAGCTGGATGCAAATGGCAGCTGTCATAGTTTTGCTTATTACAATTGGAGGCGGACTTTTCTATTTTTCACAACCCTCAAAAACCAGTTTGGTAGCTGTAAATTCCATTTCTGAAAATAAATTACCCGATGGTTCTGATATTGTTTTGAAAACTCACTCAAGTTTAATTTATACTGAAAAATACAATAAAGAATACCGAAAAGTGACGCTAAAGGGTGAAGCCTATTTTGAAGTTAAACCAGATAAAACCAAACCATTTATTGTTGAAGCAGGAAAAATAACCGTAAAAGTATTAGGTACCACATTCCTTGTAAAAAATAATGAAGATAAAAATCAAGTTGAGGTAATTGTAAATTCAGGACGTGTATTAGTATATAACACTGATAATAAATCAGATAGCCTTGTATTGCTGGCAGGAGAAAAAGCAGTGCTTAACAATGAAACCCATAAACTCAACAAAGCAAAAAATCAGAATCAAAATTTCCTTTCATGGAAAACAAAAATGCTTAATTTTGATAATGCAAGCTTAACAGAAGTTGTAGAAACAATTAATGAAACTTATAATTCGAACATTTTTATTAAAAATGAAGCGTTAAAAATTTGTACCTTGACCGTTTCATTTAATAACCAAAGTCTTGAATCTGTTTTAAAAGTATTAGAGGCTACTATTGATATAAAAATTATCAAAAAAGGTAAAAAAATAGAGCTAAGTGGTAAAGGTTGTAATAATGAACAAACAAAGTAATATTGGAAGTCGGGCATTCATATTTCCCCTTTTTCTTCTAATCAGTTTGTCTTCTATAACTGCTTCCTCTCAAACAGAAAAACTCGAAAAAAGAATTAGCATCGTTTCCAAAAAACAATCATTAGCCAAAGTTTTATCGGAGATTGAGCAAAAGGCACAGATAAACTTCTCCTATAGTAACCAACAAATTGATACTGAGCAAAAAATAAGTATTGTCGCCAGAAATAAAACAGTCAGAGATATTCTTATTCAACTTTTTAATAACCTTAATATTGAATATTCACTCGTTGAAAAGCAGATAATCTTAAAAAATAAAATAACGAAACAAAAAGACAACGAAGTTAATATTGAAAACGAAGAGAAATGCACATTAAGTGGCTACCTGAAAGATAAAGAAACTGGTGAAGCACTTATAGGAGCCACGGTGGTTACAGCAAATAGATTAATTGGCACAATTACAAACAGTTATGGGTTTTACTCCATTAGCCTTCCTAAAGGATTATATCAATTTAATTTCAGTTTCATCGGTTACAAAAGTATCAGGCAGGATATAAAACTGAACAAAAACATTGAGCTTTCGCAGGAATTGGAATTAGATGCAACTGATTTAGAGGTGATTGTTATATCAGCTGAAGAAAGAGAGGACAACTTAACTGTAAATCCATTAAAAAAAATTAATTTACGACCCTTATCTCAGAACCTGAAAAAAGGGATTTCTGGTGAAAATGATTTATTTCAGTCAATTCAAGCAATACCAGGTATGAAATCCATTAGTGATGGCTCTGTATTTTTTTTCACACGGGGAGGTAATAAGGACCAAAACCTGATACTTGTTGACGAAGCCCCGGTTTATAATCCAGCCCATCTATTTGGATTAATTTCAGCGGTTTCACCAGAGGCTATTAATGATATAAGTATTTACAAAAATTATTTTCCTGTGCAATATGGAGGAAGGTTGTCATCAATTGTCGATGTCAGAATTAAGGACGGCAATATGAATAATTTTGGCTTTTATGGTACAATTAACCCTATTACCACGAGCATGAATATTGAAGGACCAATCATTAAGCAAAAAGCCTCCTATCATCTAAGCATTAGAAACTCGCATGTGAACTGGCTAAATGACTTATTTTCAAGCAATCAGGATTTTGAGTTTGTTGATATTCATGCAAAAGTAAATTTCAGACTGGGTGCAAGAAACCGATTGTATTTCTCCTTTTATACAGGCAATGATAATATTAAACAAGTGGAAACCGGATCCAATTCTTACGCAATGAAATGGCAAAATTTTGCCAGCACACTTCGATGGAACCATTTGTTCTCTGAGAGGCTATTTTCCAATACCATGCTTTATACCAGTTATTATGATTATTATTTGTTTACCTCGGTTGAAAATAATCAATACTGGAACTCATTGATTGGAAACATAAGTCTGAAATCTGACTATACTTTTTATGCAAATACTAAAAATACCATAAAATTTGGAGCAGCTATAAACAGTCATTATTTTAACCCCGGTAACTTAAATGATGAATATTTTACTCAACAGGTAAAAGCTAGCGGTGCCTTACAATTAAACCTTTATTGGGGACAAGATTTAAGGCCAACCGACAAATTATCAATTAGTTATGGCCTAAGAATGTTAAGGTGGAATAATATTGGACCTACCACCATTTATTCATTTAATGAATTTAACCAGCCTTCCGATACAGTAAATTATCCTGAGGGAATATTCAATTCTTTCCTGCATTTCGAGCCCAGATTTGAGATAAGTTATTCCATTAATCCAATTGGTTCAGTTCAGCTGAGCTATAATCATAATGTTCAGCATTTGCACTTGCTTTCCAATTCAATTAGTCCTTTTACCACTTTGGATATTTGGATGCCAAGTGGACCAAATATTCAACCACAGAAGGTGCATCAGTTTGCAATTGGATATTATAGCAAATTAACCGAGTTTGAATTTTCTGTTCAGGGCTATTATAAAAAAATGTTAAATCAAATTGAATACGCTGAAAATGCAAACATGTTGCTAAATCCTTACATAGAAAGTGAATTGCGTTTTGGTGAAAGTAATTCTTATGGAATAGAATTCAATTTGAAAAAACAAAAAGGGAATCTTACCGGATGGATTAGTTATTGTTATTCAAGGACTAACAATAGGTTTAAGGATGTAAATGCTGGCCGCTCCTATCCTTCATATTATGATAAACCACACCA